>VBGV01000338.1 GCA_005880755.1 Chloroflexota bacterium | reverse complement strand
CGACTGCGCAGACGTGTAGGGACCGAAGTACTGCGCTCCGTCGTTCTGCACCCGTCGCGAGTAGTGGACGCGCGGAAACTCCTCGGTGACGGGAAGCTTCAGGTAAAGGTAGTTCTTGTCGTCCTTGAGCCGGATGTTGAAGCGCGGACGGTAGTTCTTGATGAGGTTGTTCTCGAGGACCAGCGCCTCGACCTCGTTGGCGGTGGTGACGAACTCGAAGTCGGTCGCCCTCCGGATGAGCTCCGAGACCCGCGCCGTCTCCGCGTATCCGGGCGTGAAGTACGAGCGCAGGCGATCACGCAGCCGCAGGGCCTTGCCGACGTAGATGACCTGCGTCTTGCTGTCACGGAACATGTAGACGCCAGGGCTGTCGGGAACGGCCTGGAGCCGTCGCTTGATCGTTTCCTCGAGTGATACCGCCATCTGAATCGCCAGTTTAGGAACACGTAGACTCGACCCAGTGAGCTCGAGCCCCCCGCCCGGCGGATCGCAGGCCCAGCTCGGCGGCTACGCGCCTGCCGGCACGCAGACCAACAGCCTGGCCGTCGTGAGCCTGGTCACCGGCGTCGGCTCGTTTCTGGGTCACATCGTTCCCTTCATCGGTGGCGGGACCCTGGCCTTGATCGCGATCGTGACCGGCTTCATGGCGCGGAGCCAGATCAATCGGACCGGCGAGCAGGGCAGGTGGATGGCCAACGTGGGGATCCTCATCGGCGTCATCCATCTCGCGGGACTGTTCCTGTTCCTGATGTTCCTCCTGTTCCTCGTCTTCGTGCTCGGCATCGCCCTGTTCGGGGCGGCCGCGCACAGTGGCTCCGCGCCGACACCATCACCGATGCCGACCGGCTAGCCCCGGCTAGAAGTGAATTCCTCGCATCAGGTACGCCATCGTCGCGGCCTCGACTGAGATTTCCTCCTCGGGAGGTCGCTCCGCGGACTGACCGTCCTTGGGCGCGGTGTCGGGAAAAAGGTGATACGCCCCGGTCATCACGAACTGGAGCAGCCCCGGCGCCACCGTGTTGATGCTCTCCCCCACCTTGCCGAGACGGGTCGAGATCTCGGGCTGCCTCGTGAGGATCGCGGACGCGACCATCTCGGCCGCCTCTTCCGGTGAGCTCGTCGGAAAGTTCTTGTACATCCCGGTCGGCGCGATCATCGGAGTCCGCACGAGTGGCATGTGAATGTTGGTGATCGCCACGCCGTCGTCGACGACCTCCGGTGCGATGCAGCGGCTCAGCGCCGCCAGCGCCGATTTCGACGCAACGTAAGCACCGAAGCGCGGAGGGAACGCCTGCACGCCGATGCTCGAGATGTTGATGACGTGACCGCTCCGCCTTTTTCGCATGCTCGGCAGCACCGCGAGGAGCAGCTTGACCGCGCCGAAATAGTTCAGCTGCATCGTGCGCTGGAAGTCGTGGAACCTGTCATAGGAGGCTTCGATCGACCGTCTGATCGACCGGCCCGCGTTGTTGATCAGGATGTCGACGTGTCCGTGGTCATGCAGCACCTGCTTGATCATCGAGTCGCATGCGTCGAGGTCGGACAGGTCCGCGGGATACACGAACGCAGTTCCGCCGGCGCGTTCGATCTCTTGCTTCAGGGCGTCGAGCTTTTCCCTGGTGCGGGAGACCAGCACGACGCGGGCCCCGTGCCCGGCCAGGAGCTGGGCGGTGGCACGCCCGATTCCGCTGGAAGCGCCGGTAACGACGACCACACGGTCCTGCAGCGCATTGCGCAGGTTCCGTTCGGTCGGCACCTCCGGGTCCATGTGACGCTCCCAGTAGTCCCACACCTTCCATGCATATGTATGCAGCGGCGGGCATGAGACGCCGGTTCCCTCCAGGGCGGCCTGCGCCTTCTCGGACGTGAATCGCGCCCGGCTCGACGCGAAGCGGATCGCCTCCTCGGGGATCCGGACGCCTTCCAGCAGGCGACGCTTCAGCGTCTGCGCGACCTTCCAGTGCTCGAGCATCGCGGTCGCCTCTTTCGGCAGCATCGCCGTCGCGCGGCTGTCGACCCGGAGCGTGAACTGCGGCGCGTGCGCGGCGCGGCAGAACTCGTTGGTGACGTCGCCGAGGCTTTGCGCGGCCGGGTCCGTGAGATGGAACGTCATCCCGTCGAGGCCGTCGCGATGCCCGATCGAATCCAGCGCCCTGGCGACGAAGTCGACCGGCAC
Source organism: Chloroflexota bacterium (assembly GCA_005880755.1). Lineage (GTDB taxonomy): Bacteria > Chloroflexota > Dormibacteria > Dormibacterales > Dormibacteraceae > 40CM-4-65-16. The sequence continues at coordinate 2,335 of VBGV01000338.1, read as the reverse complement.
GATGTTGAGCTGGCCGCCCTCAAAGCCGACCAGCGGCACCCACGGCGGAACCGCGTTGCGCAGGCGCTGGATCAGCTTGAACGCGTAGTACGGACCGTCGATCCGGTCAGCCTCGCCCGTCTCCGACGATCCGATCACAAGGCCCGGACGGTAGATGCGGAACGGCGCCGACGACTCGCGCACGATTTTTTCCGCGTCGTACTTCGTCCGGTAGTACGGATGCTCGAGGACCTGGCCCTCTGCAAACATCTCCTCGGTGAACTTGCCTTTCCACCGGCTGCCAGCAACCGCGATCGAGCTCATGTGGTGCACCCGGGCGCCGACTTTCTCAGCCAGCTCGACGACGTGTCGCGTGCCATCGACATTCGCCCGCTGGTTGTCCACCTCCGATGCTTCGAGGTCGTAGACGGCCGCGAGGTGATAGATGTCCGCGCCCTTGAGTCGCACCTGGTCGGCGGCCGCCAGCCCGAGTGCCGCCGCGGTGACGTCGCCCTGCACAGGCTTCAGCCGATCGCCGGCGCCGATCGATTCGACCAGCGTCTCCAGGCGTTCGCGCGACGCGGCGCGAACCAGCACATATGTCGTGCCCTCGCGGCGGGCCAGCAGGCGCAGGAGGTGGCGGCCGATGAAGCCGGTGCCTCCCGTGACGAGCCTCACCATCGACCGAACTTTAGGCCGTCAGCGTTGGCTTAACGGGATGAAATTCCTCGACTCGCAGCTAGGATGCCGCCATGTCTGACGCGCCGGCCGCCTACCCGCCGCCACCTCCGCCCAACGCGCCTCCGCCGATGTTCCAGGGGCAAAGCTCGCCGTCACCCGCGTACCAGCCGGCGCCCGGGTGGGCGGGCCCGACCGCGCCGGACTATGCCCAGCCGTATGCGCAGCCCCCACAGCGCATGGAAGTCGCGGCACCGATCGGGTTTCTCGGAGGCGTCGGCTATCTCACCTATCAGTTCGGAGGCGCGGCTGCGTTTTCGATCCTCGCCGGGCTCGCCTCCATCGCCGCGCCGTTCATCGCCGGCCGCTTCTTCATTTGGCTTCCGGTCGCCGGCATCATCAGCGGCGGCCGGGCGATCCAGCGCGGCCGTGCGATCGGCGGGATCGTCGGCATCACGGTCAGCATCCTCGGCGGGATCATCAGCCTGATCGCCAGCGGACTTATCGGAGGTTAAGCGCGCTCCGGAACCGTCTGGTGGTCCTGGGTGTCCGCCGGAATGGCAACGACCGGAAACACCGCGGAAAGTAGAGCCACGACCGCCGCCGACCAAAGCGCTGCGTCGAGTGACCACGCGATGACCGGGCCGGCAAGGGCTGAACCGATTGGTGTGCCGATCCAGTTGACCGACATCGAGATCGCAAAGGCACGTCCGAACCAGGCCGGGTCCGTGCGCCGCTGACGCAGCGTGAACAGGGCGACGTCGAATGGTCCGTTGGCAACCCCAACCATCACGATCGCAGCCACGACGACCGGCAACGATGCGGCAAGCGGAAGCAAAGCCATCGCCGCCGCGCTCACCACGATGGCCCCGACCATCAGGTGACGTTCGCGCCCGCGACTGTTGATCCGGCCGAATAACAGGGCCGACACGAGACCGCCCGCACCCATCGCGCCCCACAGCAAGCCAACCGTTGCGGGACCGCCGTGCAGACGGCCGAGCACCAGGACCGGGATCGCAATGTTGAGTACCCCCCAGCTCAGGTTGAACGTGCTGAGGGTGAGGGCGAGACCACGCAGCGAGGCATTTCGTGCCACGTAGCGAAGGCCGTTCCATGCGTCGACGAAGATCGACGGCCGCCCGGTTTCGCGAGAAGTCGGATCGTGCACTCGCGCCATCAGCGTCGCGGCCGCGACATATCCGATGCCCGTCGTCGCTAGGGCCCATTCCGGCCCGGCAAACCCGACGAGGGCGCCGGCCAGCGGCGCGCCCAGGAGCGTTGCGATGACGTGACCGGTGCTGTCGAGCGCGTTGGCGCGCTCCCACAGGCGGCGCGGAGCGAGGATTGGAAACAGCGAGCGCGCACCACCATTGCTCAGCGGCAGGGTCAACGACGATACGAACACGATCGACAACAGGAGCGGCGCCGGTAACGCGTGGCGCCAGGACAGGCCAGCGACGAGCAACCCTGTTGCGGCCGCGACCAGGTTGTCGAGCATGACGAGCCGCGCGCGTCCAAAGCGATCGAGGAGCGCGCCGGCGATCGGCGAAAGAACGAGTCCCGGCGCGACGGCGAGGAAAGCCGTCAGGCCGGCCAGCTGTGGCGAGTGATAACGGGAAAGGACGAAGAGGATCAGCGCGACGCCGACCATCTGACCGCTCACGCGCCCCACGACGAG
>VBGV01000337.1 GCA_005880755.1 Chloroflexota bacterium | reverse complement strand
ACTCCTGTCGATCTGGCTGGCGGCGCGTGTCGGCGCCACCGCCAACGCCGCCGCCCTCGTCGCGGGGGTGGCGTTCGTCATCGCGTCGGCGGCCAACCTGCCGGCGATTCTTTTCACCCTTTTCTGGAAGCGGTTCAACACCTGGGGGGCGGTGGCCTCGCTGGTGGGCGGCACCGCGGTCACCATCTGGCTCGTCGCCATCGGCCCGGGCTGGACGGTACCGGTGAACGCACACCCCGCCTTCCCGCTGCAAAACGTCGGCATCGTCAGCATCCCGGTCGGATTTGTGCTGGCGATCATCGGCACCTACCTCGGTGAGCTGGCCGGAGCCGGCCGGCTGGCCGAGCAGAAATTCCACGAGATCGACGTTCGGGCCCAGACAGGGCTCGGCGCCGAGCCGGTCCCGGCGGCCGGATGAACGGAAATCAGAAGGGGAGCTTCGGGCTCCCCTTCACCCCCCCTGCGCAGTGAACGACGCTTATCTGCGCCTCGCGGCGCTGGACATCGCCTGCCTCCTGGCGGCGGCGATGATGTTGCGCTCGTGGCGTAAGCGCAAGGCACGCCCGCCGATAATCGCCGCCGGTTTTCTAATCGTGCTGGCCGTCGTCGCCAGTGCGCTCGTGATGTTGGGAGTGCCCAGTGGGATGGTCGTCGGACCCACCTTCATCTTCGCCCTTCTCGTGGTCATGTACACCGCGCGTCTTGAAAGAAGGTTGAGCTCGACTCGTCGCTAGACTCGGCAGTGTTGGGGATTCGGTTTCTCAAGCAGAACGAGCTGCCGACAGACGCTTCGTCGCACGAATTCGTCGGTGAGCAGCACGCGGGCGTGGGCGCGTGCGTGATCTTCGTCGACGTTGCACCCGGTGAAGGACCACGCCTGCATCGTCATCCTTATTCAAAGTTCATCACCGAGTGGCTGGCGTAACACGTTGACCAAAGCCGATCCGCATGATCCGGGCGTAGACGTCGCCCGGAGGCGGGCCGACGAGGGTGGCGACATCGCGCGGTCACCGATCAAGGTCGCCAACGGCGAGGTGCGCTTCGGCACGGCGAGCTGGACCGACCCGACGATGACGGTGCCCGGCGTGTTCTATCCGAAGGGCGCCAGCAGCGCAGAAGAGCGCCTCCGTTTCTACGCGAGCCAGTTCCCGGTCGTCGAGGTCGACGCCACGTACTACGCGATGCCCAACAAGCGAACGGCGGAATCATGGGTCGAGCGAACACCAAAGGACTTCGTCTTCGACATCAAGGCGCACGCGCTGATGACGGGTCAGCCCACCGAGGTGGCGCGTTTGCCCAAGGCGATTCGTGAAGAGCTGGGAAGCGAGCTGGCGGAGAAGAAGCGGATCTATCGCAAGGACATGCCCGCCGAGCTGCTCGACGCCGTCTACGCGCAGTTCCGCGAGGCGCTCGCGCCCCTGGTCGGGGCGGGCAAGCTGGGTGCGGTCTTCGTCCAGTTTCCGAAATGGGTATTTCCCTCGAACGAGGCGCGTGAGCTCATCCTCGAGACTCGAGCCCGTCTCGACCTGCCGATCGCGGTCGAGTTCCGGCACGGCAGCTGGTTCAACGAGAAGAACGCCGAGCGGACGGTCAAGTTCTTGCAGGACAACAAGATTCCTTACGTCGCGGTCGATGAGCCGCAGGGGTTCAAGAGCTCGGTGCCGCCGGTGGTGATCCCTACCAATGAAGAGCTCGCGGTCTTTCGCTTCCACGGGCGGAACGCGGAGAACTGGGAGAAGAAGGGCATCCAACCGTCAGAGCGATTCCGCTATCTCTATGACGAGGACGAGCTCGCGGACTGGACGCCGAAGATCGCCAGCGTGGCGAAGCAGACCAAAGAGACTCACGTCGTCTACAACAACTGCTTCTCCAACTACGGAACGACCAACGCGCGCGAAGCGGCCAATCTCCTGGCGCAGATGCACGCCTAGCCAGCTCCCCGTCTAGCCCCTCCGTCCGGCTTCGCCGGACACCTCACCATGAATCGGGAGGAGTGTGCTTCAGGCGTCCATATGTTTAGTGCACCACGCGTTGAGCGCGGCGCCGTCTCGCCACGCTTTCGCTACACGCTCACGCGCCCGAGGTGTGGCGATCCACGGTTCGACCGGCCAGCGCTTCCAGTAGATGAGGCGCTTGTGGCGCAGCAGGTCACCGCGCGGGTGGTCCTGCGGATATGGCGGCGGCACGCGCTTGAGCTCCTGGCCCTCCACGTCGTAGCCCCTCTTCCGCAGGTCGGCCACGATCGCGACCAGCTCCTTGCCTGAGCGGTCGGCCGCGATCGCCTCGCGAAGCTTTTTGAGCTGCGCATCTTCGACCATGTACCGGCCGCCGGCGGCGACCAGACCCTCGGCGTCGAGCGCGACATAACCGCCGCGCTCCACGTCCGCGTAGATGTTCAGCTTGTAGGGCGACTTGTCGGCCGAGAAGCGGATGTCGCGATTGGGTCGTGACACCCGGTGCGGGGGTCCGAACTCGGCTTCTAGGTCGGCGAGCAAGGCCAGCATCGGCGCCTTGACCTCATCCTCGTACTGGCGCCGGTGCGCCTCGAAGTAGGCCTTGTGGTTGTTGACGCGCAGGCCGAGGAAGAAACCCTTGAAGTCGCCCTTCCAGCCGGAAAACTCGCCCCCATGTCCCACATATATAAGGTAGAGGGCCGATGCGACTCACCGGCCGAACCGCTGGTCGTACTCAGGAAAGTAGCCTCGGATCACTGACAGGTCGAACGTGCGAAGGATGGAGGTGGCGGGCTCGCGCTCGAGGAGGAAGTCGAAGCTCCGCTTGACCAGGTCCTCGACAGCCTCGCGATCAGCTCCGCTGCCCCATCGTTCCAGATCCTCCTGGGTCACGGTCACGACGTGGTGTGTCTTTGATCCGTCGTCATCGACGTCGACTTCGCAAAGCCAAACCTCTGCGTCAGGCCGAGCGCGGACCGAGACCATCGGGCGGAGTCTAAAGCGAACCTTCCTTACGACTTAATTAACAAAGTGGAGGCCGGGCTGTCGATAATTTGGTTGCCGTGGCTGTGAGCCCGAACTGGAACGAACTCCCTGCCGCGCTCGTCGTCTACGACTCCCGGGGTCAGGTGGTCGAGGCC
>VBGV01000140.1 GCA_005880755.1 Chloroflexota bacterium | reverse complement strand
CGAGGCGCTCGCCGCTGCTCTCTCCCGCTTCCGCGATTCATGCCGGTCCATCGGATACGCGGTCGAGGCGGAAGCGCCGTCCGAGGTCACCGGCGCGGAGGGCAACCGCGAGATCTTCGTCCAGCTGCGGCCGGAGAAGTTGTGAAGGTCTGCCTCATCCGAGGGTCTGGCGTGGAGCAGCACGAGGTCGACAGCGTGTTTCGCGCGATGAGGGCGCGGCAGGTCGACGCCGTCGAGTTGAAGCGCGACGCCAAAGCGGAGATGGTGGCCGAACTCCTGAAGGAGACCGACCTGATTCTCACGCTGGGCGGCGACGGGACTTTCCTGGCAGGCGCGCGGGTGGCGTCTCCGCGGGACATTGCGGTCCTAGGCGTCAACCACGGCCATCTTGGGTTTCTGACCGAGATCGAAGCGGAGGAGATGGACGAGGGCTTGGGCCGGTTCTTCGACGGTTCATACCGGATCGAGGAACGGACGATGCTCGAGGTGACGCTGTCGCGAAAAGGCCGAACCTTGATCCAGGAGATCGGCCTGAACGAGGTCGTGGTGGACCATTCGGGCGAGACGAACATCCTTCGCCTCGAGATCGACGTCGGCGGGCAGCGCGTGGGCGTGATCGACGCGGACGGTGCCATCGTTGCGACGGCCAGCGGGTCGACCGCGTACGCGCTGGCCAGCGGCGGACCGATCCTCGAGCCGACCCTGGAGGACCTCGTGCTCGTGCCCATGAGCCCATTTGCGCTCACGGTGCGACCGATCGTGTTCGCGCCGGGCCAGGAGATCAGCGTGACTGTTGTGCGGGGACCGGGCGAGATGCGTGTCGACGGCCAGGGGCGGGGGCAGGTGGTGGCAATCGGCGACGTGGTCAGCTGCAGATCACACGCCAAGCGCCTGAAGGTGATCCGGTTCAGCCCGCCGGAGAGCTTCTACCAGAGGCTGGCCGACAAGCTGGGATGGGGCAGGCCCTTGGTTCCCAAGAAATAACTTGATCAAGGAGTTGAAAGTGCGCGACCTGGCCCTGGTCGCGGAATCGACCGTGCGCTTCGGGCCCGGGCTCAACCTCCTTACCGGCGAAACGGGCAGCGGGAAGTCATTGCTCATCGATGGGCTCGGTCTCGCGCTCGGCGCGCGGGCCTCCACCGACCAGGTACGCCACGGCGCGGAGCGAGCCACGATTGAAGCAGTCTTCGATTCGGTGAGCTTGCTGCGCGAGATCGGCAAACGGGGGGCGGCTCGGATCGATGGTCGCTCGGCCACCCCGGGCCAGCTGCGTGAGCTGGGCGACAGGCTCGTTGCGCTGCATGGGCAGCACGAACACCACGCTCTGCTCGACAGCGATACCCAGACCGAGCTGCTCGATGCTTACGGAGGCGCGCTGGACCTTCGCGCCGGTGTCGCTGCGGCCCACAGCGCCTGGGTCGCGGCGTCGAACGCGGTGCGTGATCTCGAACAGCTGCGCTCGCGCGGTCAGCGTGAGCTGGAGTACCTGCGCTGGCAGCTCGACGAGCTGCGTCAGGCCGACCCGAAGCCCGGGGAGGACGAGGCCCTCGCGGCTGAACGCGCCGCGATGCGCCACGCGGCTCGGCTGGCGGAGCTCGGTCAGCAGGCGATGGATGCACTGCACGAGGACGGGCTCGCCCGAGCGGCTGCCGCGATGAGCTTGGCGGCCGCGCTCGACTCGCGCCTGGCGGAGCAGGCATCGCGCCTGGACGGGCTCGCCGAAGAGATGTCTGACGTCGCCGCGTCCGTGAGGCGCTACGTCGAGCTCCTCGACTCGGACCCGACCCGCCTGGAGGCGATCGAGTCGCGCCTCGCCGTGCTCGACGGCCTCAAACGCAAGCACGGGGGGTCAATCGACTCGGCGGTGCAGGAGCGCCAACGCCTCGAAGCGCAGGTCGGGGCGACCGAGGACCTCGACTCTGCCGTCTCGGCCGCCGCGGCTGAGGAGGGGCGGCGCCGGGCGGAGCTGGACGCGGCCGCCATTCGGCTCACCAAAGCCCGCGCTGCCGCCGCGAGACGGATGGAAAAGGCTGTCGCCACCGAGCTGGAGGGCTTGCGCCTGGAAGGCGCGCGGTTCGAGGTGGCGCTCCGCGCTCTGGATGAGGTTGCCGCGTCCGGCGCCGAGGCTGTCGAGATGATGTTCTCGGCCAACCCGGGCGAGCCGATCGCTCCACTGGCGAAGGTCGCTTCTGGCGGCGAGCTGGCTCGCGTCATGCTGGCGGTCAAGACGGTCGGCGCCGGCGCCGACAAGATCCCGACGCTCGTCTTCGACGAGGTGGACGCGGGCATAGGCGGCGAGGCGGCGATCCAGGTCGGAATGCGGTTGAAGGCCCTGGGCACGCGGCACCAGGTGCTGGTGGTCACACACCTGGCCCAGATCGCATCCTTCGCCGACCATCACCTCATCGTCGAGAAGGCGCCGGGTCGCGACGGCCGGAACGTGGTCACCGTGCGCGAGCTGACGACCGAAGACGACAAGGCCCGCGAGCTCGCGCGCATGATGAGCGGCGGCGTGACCGCGAAGGCGGTGGCTCGCGCACACGAGCTCCTCGAAGAAGCGGGGAGGCCCGTAAGGTAGCCTTACGCGACGGATTGGACGTCAAGACCCCGGTTTTCGAAGGTCCCCTGGAGCTTCTTCTCGCGCTGGTCGAGCGCGAGGAGGTCGACATCTTCAAGGTCTCGCTCGCGAAAGTGACCGACGCGTATCTCGCCGAGGTTGCGGCGCGCGAGATACCGGACCCCAACGAGATGGCCGAGTTCTTGTGGATGGCCGCGCGGCTGCTGCTGCTCAAGTCGATACGGCTTCTACCCGGCGACGCGCCGAGCGATGAGGAGACCGAGCTGCTCGGCTGGGAGGACGAGGTGAGGCAGCGACTCGAGGAGTACCGCGCCTACAAGGAGATCGCGGGCGAGCTGCTCGAACGCGCGCAGCAGGAATCGTTCGCGTTTCCACCGCCGGCGCGGCCGGTCGAGGCCGGCGGCCAGGAAGCGCCACTCGACGTCGACTTCCTGGTTGCGGCCTTCAACAGCGTGCTTGCGCGCATTCCGCCGCGTCCGCTGGTCGTGCACGGCCGGACCTGGACGCTGCAGGAAAAACTCGACCTCATCACGGACCGGGTTCGACATGGACCGCTCGAGCTCATCGAGCTGATCCTCGAGTCCGAGGACCGCCTCGAGGCGGTGGTGACGTTCGTGGCGGTGCTCGAGCTGATCCGACGCTCGCTGATCCGCGTCCGGCAGAAGGAGCGATTCGGTCCGATCCACGTCGAGATGCGGGAGCCGGCTGCTTGACGGCGGGGTCCCCGCGAACTGACGGCGAAGCCTCTGAGTTCGTGGGGTCCACGAGTGTCTCGGCCGCGCTGGAAGCGATCCTCTTCAGCTCCAACCGTCCGCTGAAAGTTCGAGAGCTGCAGCAGGCGACGGACAGCGACCGCAACAGCATCGAAGGCGCCCTCGAGAAGCTGCGCGAGTCGCTCGAGGGTCGCGGCGTGATGCTCATGCGCCACCACGACGAGATCCATCTCGCCACGCGACCGGAGTACGCCGCCGCAGTGCGCCGCGCTCTGCGGCCCGAGGTTTCCGGCCGCCTCTCGCAGGCGGCGTACGAAACGTTGGCGATCGTCGCTTACCAGCAGCCTGTGTCCCGCGCGCGAGTCGAGGAGGTGCGCGGTGTCAACTGCGAAAGCGTGCTGGGCAACCTCGAGCTGCGCGACCTCATCGTCGAGGTGGGTCGCGGCTCGGGCCCGGGGCAGCCGAAGCTATACGGAACGACGATGCGGTTCCTCCTGGTGATGGGCCTGGAGTCACTGGATCACCTGCCGACGCCGAAGAACGAAGCGGAGATTCCCGAACGGAGCGGCTGAATCGATTCCTCGCGCGGGCCGGGGTGGCCAGCCGCCGCGCCGCCGACGAGCTGATTGCTTCCGGTTCGGTTCGGGTCAACGGCAAGCGACCGCCCGTCACAGGCCTCGAGATCGACCCCGACCAAGACGTGGTCACGGTTGACGGCCGGCCGGTCAAACCGCCCTCCAAGCACCGCTACGTGATGCTGAACAAGCCGCTCGGTGTCATCACGACTTCGCGCGACGAGTCCGCGCGCACTACCGTGCTGGACGTGATCGGCCAGGAGGGCCGGCTCGGCCATCGACTGTTTCCGGTGGGCAGGCTCGACGCAGACAGCACCGGGCTGCTCCTGCTGACCGACGATGGGGATGTCGCCTACCGGCTCACCCATCCTCGCTACAAGGTCGACAAGGAGTACGTGGTCACAGTCGCTGGAGTGCCCAGATCGAGCGAGCTCAATGCGCTGCGAGAGGGAGTGAAGCTGGACGACGGAATGACAGCTCCGGCCGAGGTCGAGATGATGCGAGCGACGACCGGAGCGCGCGACTCCGGCCGCGCCGAGCTGCGCGTCGTGATTCGCGAAGGGCGCCACCGTCAGGTGCGTCGCATGGTGGAAGCGATCGGGCACAAGGTCCTGGGATTGCGAAGGACCAGCTTTGGACCGCTGCGCCTTGGCCGCCTCAAGACCGGCGGCTGGCGCGTGCTGTCGAGCGGCGAGGTCATTGCGCTGCGCCGCGGGACAGGCCTCGACGTCAGATGATCGTCACCATCGACGGCGGCGTCGCGTCGGGCAAGTCCGCGGTCGGCAAGCGGGTCGCCGAAAAGCTCGGCCTGCCGTTCATCGACAGCGGGTTGATGTACCGGGCCATCACGCGCCTGGCGATGCAGCGGGGCATCGACCCCCGCGACGCGGCTGCGGTGACAAGACTTGCCGAATCCACCCAGCTGCGGATCGACGGCGAGCGCGTGTGGGCGGACGGCCAGGAGCTGACCGAGGGCATCTACGACGCGGATTACGCCGATGCGCTCCCCATCATCTCCGCCATCCCCGGCGTGCGTAAGGCGCTGGTCGAGGAGCAGCGGCGCATGGGAGAGTCGGGCGTGGTCATGGCGGGACGGGACATCGGCACGGTCGTCTTTCCCGGCGCGGACCACAAGTTCTTCCTGGTCGCGAGCCTCGAGGAGAAGGTGAGGCGCCGCGCGGTGCAGTACGAGCGACGCGGGGAGCGGGTTGACGGCGAGGCGATGCGCAAGGAAGTGGAGCTGCGCGACCGCGTCGACTCGGAGCGGCCGGTGGCGCCGCTGCGTCCGGCCGAGGACGCGCTGATCATCGACACCGACCACCTTGACGTCGACCAGGTGGTGGATCGAATCGTCGGCCACGTGCAGGCTCGGACATGACCTATGCGTTCATGCGCGGCCTGATGCGCTTCATGACCAGCACGTTCCTGGTGGGCCTCTTCACGGTCGAGGGCCGTGAGAACGTTCCTCGTCGCGGCCCGCTCGTCGTCTGTGCGAACCACTTCGCCACGCTCGACCCACCGATGGTGCCGGCGTACCTGCCCAGGGCGGACACGTGGAACATGGCCAAGTCCGAGTACTTCCGCAAACCTCTCATGAGGTGGATCTTCACCCGGTATCACGCGTTCCCGGTGGTTCGTCACAGCGCCGACCGAGCCGCCCTGCGCCGCGCCTTCGACCTGTTGAAAGCGGGCGAGGTGCTGATCATCTATCCGGAGGGGACGCGGATCGAGTCGGGTGAGCTGGCCACGCCGGAGCCCGGGGCGGGCTTCATCGCCCAGAAGGCAGGGTGCCCGGTCCTTCCCGTAGCTCTCACCGGGACGCGCGAGTGCCTGCCGAAAGGATCGCGGTGGCCGCGCCGGGTGCCGGTCACGTTGCGGTTCGGCAAGCCGTTCCTGCTGCCCCAGCGCAGGCCGAACGGCGAGCGCATCTCCCATGAGGAAGCTTCGGACGCGATCATGCTCGCGATCGCGGAGCTGCTTCCCCCAGAGAACAGGGGCCGCTATCGCGACGTCGAATCGTGGCGGCGGAAGCTGGAAGGAGTTGCTTCTAGCCGATAGCGGGTCGCGCCCAGTCGTCCTCGACCAGGCTGCCGAGCGCGGGGTTGAAGCAGGCGTCGAACGCCTCCTTCAGCGATTGGGGTGTGAGCCGGGGCGGCTGCTGGCGGTAGTTCGCCAGGTCGACCAACCGCGCCACCAGCGCGCGCGGGTGCGAGCCACGCAGCGGCTTTTTGCCGTAGAGGTTGTTGAGCAGGTAGCCGATCGACTTCTCGTCCCAGGGCACGCCCTGCCGGTCGCACTCGAAGCGCAGGATGCGGCCGAACGCCTCCGGCGTCGGGTTGCCGATGCCGATCTTGTAAGCCATGCGGCGCAGGAAGGCTTCGTCGACCAGCTCCGTCGGGGAAAGGTTGGTCGAGAACACGACCTGGCAGAGGAACGGCAGCTCGATCTTGCGGCCGGACGCCGAGAGGTCGAGGTAGTCGATCTTCTTTTCCATCGGGACGATGAAGCGGTTGAGGAGCCGCATGGGCGGCACCTCCTGGCGGCCGAAGTCGTCGATCACGAACACTCCCGCGTTCGCCTTCCACTGCAGAGGAGCCTCGTAGTAGCGGTTCTGTCCGTCGAACGTGAGGTCGAGCTGCTGAAGCTTCAGCTCACCGCCGGCGGTGACGACCGGTCGCTCGACCTTGACGAGCCGGCGGTCGATGGGCTGCTCTCCTTCGGCGACCTTGTGATAGACGGGGTCGATGACGCGGACGATCTCGTCGCCGATGGCGACGGCATGCGGGATCTCGATCGGCGCGCCCATGAGCAGCGCCATGCGCTCGGTGATCGTGCTCTTGCCGTTGCCAGGGGCGCCGAAGATGAAAAGCGATGCGCGGGAGACCATGGCGCCGCCGATCTGGTCGATCACGTGCTGCTCCAGCTCGAGCTCGCCGAGCGCCTTCTTCAGCTGGCCGTCGGTCACCGGCGACTTGCCTGACACCTGGGAGCGAATGAGCGCCAGGTAGTCCTCGAAGTTCACCGGGCAGGGACCGAGATAACGCGTCTGCACCGCCGACATCTCGGCCGCCCGCTGCCGGCCGGCGCCCGAGATGGCGAAGTTCGCCTTGACCCGGAACGGCCTGCCTTCCAGGCCAGGGTCGGTGGACACGCCACGCTCGTCGACGAGCTGGTTCTTCTCGAACTCGTCGATCAGCGGAGAAAAGGTCTCCCACGGCAGGCCGAGACGCTGCTCGAGCGCGGCGCCCGTCAGCTGGTCGGCAAAGGCCAGCGTGCGCAGCAGCAGGCTGGCGATGAGGTCACGCCGGACGTGCAGGTCTTCGAGACGCTTGGGAGCCTCGATTGCCCCGGTTACCATCGGGCGCACATATTACATTTCGGGACTCACCTTCAAACCGGCATAGGGGAAGGTTCCCTCCAGGCTCGTAAAATCGCACGAGACTTGCCGGAGTACGCCGCCCTGGACCTCGAGACCACCGGTCTCGACCCGGCCCGAGACCGCGTCATCGAAATCGGAGCGGTCGCCTTCACCTCGGACCGGGTCACCTCCACGCTCGAGCGCCTGGTCGATCCCGGCCGCCCGGTGCCTGACACCGTCCTCCGGTTGACCGGGATCAAGCAGGACGAATTGAGGGGGGCAACGAATCCCGACGCCGCCCTCCGCCTCCTCGCCGACTTCCTGCGCGGCCGGCAGCCGGTGGGCCACGGCGCCCGGCTGGATGTCGAGTTTCTCGAAGCCGCCGGCCTGTGGGACCCCTCGCAGGAGATCCTGGACACGCTCGACCTCGCCCGCATCCTGCTGCCGGCCGCCCTCAGCCACAGCCTGCCGCTCCTCTCGACGGAGATGGGAATCAGCCAGCCCAGGCCACACCGCGCCCTCGACGACGCCGACGCCACCCGCCAGCTGCTGCTGCGGCTGCGCGAGGAGGCGGTTGCGCTCGACGAGGGCCTGAAGGAGTCGATGCTGGCCCTGGTCGCGCCGTACCAGTGGCCTGTCGCCCATTTTTTCGCGGACGCGCTCACGGCACCCAATCCAAATCCCGGACCGGAAACGGCGGTGAGCGTGGAGCCGGCGCGGCGAGGGAAAGCTGCCGACCCGCCGCCGGACGACCCGACCGCGGTCGCGGGGCTGCTCGGGCCGGAAGGTCCGCTCGCCAATCTACTGCCCGGTTATGAGCACCGCGAGTCGCAGATGCAGATGCTGCTCGCGGTTGCCCAGATCCAGGCCCGCGGCGGGACGCTCGTGGTCGAAGCGGGCACAGGAACAGGCAAGAGCCTCGCGTATCTCGTTCCATCGATCGCCCGATCGGTGCGACATCGCGAGCGCGTGGTGGTCTCGACGAACACGCACACGCTGCAGGAGCAGCTGATGAACAAGGACCTCCCGGCTCTGCGCGAGTGGCTGCCGTGGGACTTCAAAGCGGTCCTCCTCAAGGGTCGCTCGAACTATGTGTCACTGCGGCGCTGGCGGCGCTACCTCGCCGAGCCGTGCAGGGACGCCGAGGATCTGATGTTCAAGCTCAAGGTCTTGATCTGGCTCCACACGACCGAGAGCGGTGATCGCTCGGAGCTGCGCCTGCACGGTCGCGAAGAAGTTTTCTGGAACCGCATCGCTAGCGATCCGATGGACTGCGTCGGCGTCCACTGCACGAGAGAGGACTGCTACGTGCATCGCGCTCGAGCGGAGGCGGAGACGGCCGACGTCGTGGTCGTCAACCACTCGCTGCTGCTGGCGGACGCGGAGGTGGGGGGTGGGTTGCTGCCGGAGTACGACCACCTGGTGATCGACGAGGCGCACCACCTCGAAGATGCGGCCACGCGGGGCCTGCGTCAGGAGGTCGACGGACCAGGGCTGCTGGCTCTTCTCGAGCGACTCGGGCACGGCCTGCTTGGAGACCTGCAGCGCCAGCCGCATCTCGGCGCATCCGATGACGCGTTCGGCGACGCGGTCCCCCAGGCCATCGCCGCGGCGGAGCGCGTGCGCGAGCTGTTCCGCGTCGCCGACGAGTGGGTCGCCGCTCGACTCGGTGAGGCCGAGCGACGAGAAGAATCGGTCCGCATCACGCCTGGGCTGCGGGAGGAGAAAGGTTGGGGTGAGATTCGACAGTCCGCCGAAAACACAGCCACCGCCCTGACCGCGCTCGACGTCTCGCTGAGAAGGGCCGTCGCCGGTGTCCGCGAGTGGTTGGGTGGCGATGAGGCGGACCAGGGCATCCGCGAGCTGGAGATGATCCGCGGCCGCCTCGAGGCTTCGCTCCGCGTCCTGGACGAGGCGCTGCTCCAGCCGGATGTGAACCGCGTGTACTGGTTCAGCCAGGTGTCACGAGCCGAAAACCTGCTGCTGCGCGCCGCGCCGATCAATGTGGGCACGCTGCTGCGGGATCGCGTCTACTCCGAGCGGCGTTCCACCGTGTTCACGTCCGCGACCCTGGCGGTCGGCGGAACCTTTGATTACTTCAGCTCGCGGGTCGGCCTTGGCCCCGAGATCGAGGAGCTCATCCTGCCTTCGCCCTTCGACTTCTACCACCAGGCGTTGGTGTGCCTGCCGACCGACCTCCCGATGCCGGAGGACGAACCGTTCGACGCCGCGGTCGAGGAGCTGATCGCCACAGTAGCCAGGCGTGTGGGTGGGCGCACGCTGGCGCTGTTCACCTCGCACCGGCAGCTGCGCGACGTGCACGCGGCGTTGAAGCAGCGCGTCGACCTCGACGAGGTGCTCATTCTCGGCCAGGGAATCGACGGTCAACGGCGCCAGCTGCTCAAGACATTTGAGGAAGCTGCGAGGCCCCTTCTGCTCGGGACGGCGACCTTCTGGGAGGGGATCGACATCCCTGGCGAGCGCTTGAGCTGCGTGATCGTGGTCCGCCTGCCGTTTCCGGTCCCGACGGATCCCGTTTACGCCGCGCGCGCCGAATTGGTCCGCGATCCGTTTGCGCAGCTCGCGCTGCCGCAAGCGGCGCTGCGACTCAAGCAGGGGTTCGGCCGGCTGATTCGCCGTTCGACCGACCGCGGCGCGGTGGTGATCCTCGACAACCGAATCCTCGGACGCGACTACGGCAAGGCGTTTCTCGACGTGCTGCCGCCCGCGTCGCGGTACGTCGGCCCCGGCGCGCAGGTGGCGGACCGTGTGGGCGCGTGGCTCGAAGGGGTTTGAGCATTCCCTTCCCCACTCGCTGGGGAAGGTGGCCCCGCCGCCTCGCGGCCGGGCCGGATGGGGACGTGTGAGCAAGCTATATGTGGTCGCAACTCCGATCGGCAACCTCGAGGACCTCAGCGCGCGGGCGCTGCGCGTCCTGGGTGAGGTCTCCGCGATCGCGGCCGAGGACACGCGCGTGACGTCTCGCCTGCTCGCCCGGCACGGCATCCGCAAGCCGATGCTCAGCTACCGCGCGCCGGTCGAGCGCCGAGGGTTGCCTCGCGTGGTCGCCGCGCTGGAAGAGGGCGACGTGGCGCTGGTCAGCGACGCCGGCACTCCGACCCTCTCGGATCCAGGCCAGGCTCTGGTCACCGCGGCGTGGGCGGCCGGTCACACCGTGGTGCCGATCCCAGGTCCCAGCTCGGTGACCGCCGCGCTCTCGATCGCAGGCTACGGCGGACCGGGTTTCACCTTCGTCGGTTACCTGCCGCGCAAGCCGGGCGAGATGCGCCGGCTGCTGGAGTCGCTGCGCGCCGACCCGCGGCCCGCGGTCGCGTTCGAATCGCCGTTCCGCATCCGCAAGTCGCTCGCGTTGATCGCGGAGTCGCTGCCCGAGCGCAGCCTCACGGTGACGCGCGAGCTGACCAAAGTGCACGAGGAGGTGCTGCGCGGCACCGCATCGAATGTGCTCGAGGCTCTCGGTGACCGCGCGCGCGGCGAGTTTACCCTTGTGTTCGCAGGTGCTTAATCAAAGAACGGTCCTGGTTGCTCCCGCGTGGCCGTACGCCAACGGTCCGCGACACATCGGCCACGTGGTCGGTTTTGCCGTGCCCGCCGACGTGCTCGCCCGCTTCGAGCGTCTGCGCGGCTCGCGCGTGCTCATGGCGAGCGGGACCGACGAGCACGGCACGCCGATCACCTACGAGGCGGACAAGAAGGGAGTTGCGCCGCGCGACTTCGTGGACCGCAACAACGCGCTCATCGTCGAAGACCTCGTGCGGCTCGGCATGTCTTACGACATCTTCACGCGCACCACGACGGTCAACCACTACCGAGTGACCCAGGACCTGTTTCTCAAGCTGTACGAGAAGGGCTACCTGGTGAAGCAAACGCAGATGGGGGCCTTCGACCCCGCGACAGGCCGCACGCTGCCCGACCGCTACATCGAGGGCAAGTGCCCGATCTGCGGCTATCTCGAGGCGCGTGGCGACCAGTGCGACAACTGCGGCAACCAGCTCGATCCGATCGACCTGATCGACCCGCATCAGCGCGGCAGCGACACGCCGGTCGAATTC
>VBGV01000336.1 GCA_005880755.1 Chloroflexota bacterium | reverse complement strand
GCGGCGCTGCGCGGCGATGCCGTTCCACCATCCACACCCACCTACAAGCTCGTCGATACGTGCGCCGGCGAGTTCGAGGCGGCGACGCCCTACTACTACTCGTGCTGGGAGGAGGAGACTGAATCGACCCCGGTCGCGACGCAGACCGTGATCGTCATCGGATCGGGCCCGATTCGGATCGGCCAGGGAATCGAGTTCGACTACTGCTCCGTCCACGCCGCATGGGCCCTGCGCGACAGTGGCGTGCGCGCCGTGCTCGTCAACTCCAACCCCGAGACGGTGTCGACCGACTTCGACACCTCCGACCGCCTTTACTTCGAACCGCTCGACCTCGACGGCGCTCTGAACGTCGCGCGGACCGAGCGGGTGGCTGGCGCGCTTGTCCAGTTCGGCGGCCAGACCGCGATCAACCTGGCCGAGCAGCTCTACGAGCACGGCATCCCGATCATGGGTTCGAGCGTCGAGGCCATCGACCTGGCGGAGGATCGCCGAGCGTTTGCGCGCTCACTGGATGCGATCGGCATCCCACAACCGATGGGGGGCACGACCACCACGGTCGAAGAGGCCGAAGGCATCGCGGATCGCGCCGGCTATCCGGTGCTGGTCCGGCCGAGCTACGTGCTCGGCGGGCGGGCGATGGAGATCGTGCGCAACCGCGACGAGCTGCGGCGCTACATGGCGTGGGCGATCAGTGCGATGCCGCGCGGCCAGGTGCTCGTCGACAAGTACCTCCAGGGCACCGAGGTGGAGGTCGACGCGATCTCCGACGGAGACACAGTCGTCATCCCGGGCGTGATGCAGCACGTCGAGCGGGCGGGCGTGCATTCGGGGGACTCCTACGCGGTCTATCCGGCGCAAGGCCTGGAGCGCGCTGAGATCGACCGCATCGTCGACTACACGGTCCGCATCGCGCGCCAGCTGCGTCTGCGCGGTCTGGTCAACGTGCAGTACGTGGTGCACCGCGGCCATGTCTACGTGCTGGAGGTCAACCCGCGCGCGTCGCGCACGGTGCCATTCCTGTCCAAGGTCACCGGCGTGCCGATGGTCAAGCTCGCGACCAGCGTGATGCTGGGCGCAAAGCTGGCCGATCTCGGCTGGGCGACGGGCCTTGTGCCGCCGCGGGACCTGGTGGCGGTGAAGGCTCCCGTCTTCTCCATGAACAAGCTGCCCGCCGTGGATTCCTACCTTGGTCCCGAGATGAAATCGACGGGCGAGGCGATCGGCATCGCCGGCACGCTGAACGAGGCGCTGCGCAAAGCCTTTGCCGCGTCGGGCATGCACGTCGAGCGCGGAAGCGCGGCGCTGCTGACGATCGCCGACGCCGACAAGCCCGAGCTGTTCCCGATCGTGTCTCGCCTCATCCAGCTCGGGTGTCGTTTGGTCGCGACTGATGGCACCGCGCGGGCGCTGCGCGCGGCGGGGTTCTCGCCTCGCGTCGTCGCGAAGATCGGCGAGGAGGGCCCGACCGTCTTGGACGTCATCGTCCGCGGTGAGGTGCAGCTCGTCATCAACACGATGTCGAACATCTACGAAGACCCGGGCGATGGAAACCCGGTCTTCAAGGACGGCTTCGAGATCCGCCGGGCCGCCGTCGAGCGGCGCATCCCTTGCCTCACCTCATTGGACACGGCCACCGCCCTGCTCGAGTCGGCCGTCGTGGCGGCCGACGAGCTCGAGGTGCGAACCATCGACGAATGGCGCGCGGGGAGGACTGATCCTGTTCGTGCTTGACGCGCCGGTGACCGGCAAACGCCAGGTCGCCCGGGGCATGTTCGTGATCGGGATGCGCGCCCCGGAGATTGCATCTGCCGTGCGTGCGGGCCAGTTCGTCAACCTCGGATGGTCTGGAGGTCCACTTCTGCGCCGCCCCTTCTCG
The DNA here is from genome assembly GCA_005880755.1 of Chloroflexota bacterium. Taxonomy (GTDB): domain Bacteria; phylum Chloroflexota; class Dormibacteria; order Dormibacterales; family Dormibacteraceae; genus 40CM-4-65-16. The sequence continues at coordinate 1,535 of VBGV01000336.1, read as the reverse complement.
GTCTACCGCGCGGAGGGCGAGCACATCGAGGTGGTCTTGAAGGCGGTCGGCGGAGGCACCGGGCAGATGCTCGCGTTGGAGGTCGGCGACCGGCTCAGCTGCCTCGGCCCGCTGGGGCGGGGATTCGAATTCGGGGGCGGCGCCAGGGAAGCCGTGCTGGTCAGCGGTGGTCTCGGCGTCGCGCCGATGCTGCTCGCGGCCCGCGACGCGAGGGCGGCGGGCATGAAGGTCACATGGGTTCACGGCGCGCGTACGGCCGCCGAGCTGTGCGCCGAAAAGGACGGGGACGCGGTGATCTGGGCCACCGACGACGGCTCGCAGGGCACCCCCGGCACCGCGGTCGCGGCGGCGCCTGACGCGGACGTCGTGATCGCCTGCGGGCCGAACCGCATGCTCGCCGCGGCCGCCGAGCGATGGCCGGAGGCGCAGGTGGCGGTGGAGACGTACATGGGCTGCGGAACCGGCGTGTGCCTGGGCTGCGCGGTCCCGCTCAAGCGCGGCGGCTACGACCGCGCCTGCAAGGAAGGGCCGGTCTACCGCGCTGCGGACGTGGATTGGGGCGCCCTGCCGTCGCATCTCCCTTACGCGGTGGTCGCATGACCGCTGACATGTCGGTCGCGATCGGAAGCATGAAGCTGCGCGGCCCGGTGCTTGCGGCTTCGGGCACGTTCGGCTATGGCACCGAAGTGCCGCTGCTGGAGCGCCGCGCGTTGGGCGCGATGGTGTCGAAAGGCATCTTCCTGCGTCCGCGCGAAGGCACCGCGCCGCCGCGCATCGCGGAAACGCCGAGCGGGATGCTGAACGCGATCGGCCTGCAAGGGCCGGGCGCCGACGCGCTGGTCCGCGATTACGCGCCCCAGTGGGCGGAGTGGGATTTCCCAGTGCTGGTCAACATCAACGGCGAGTCCGCCTCGGAGTACGCGGAGGTGACCTCGCGTCTGGACGGCGTGCCGGGCGTCGCCGGCTTCGAGATCAACATCTCGTGCCCGAACGTCGAGCAGGGGGGCATGTTCTTCGGCAACGATCCCCGCGCCGCGGCCGCGGTGACCGAGGCGGTGCGCAAGCGGACGAAGCTGCCGGTCTGGGTGAAGCTCACGCCGATGGTCAGCGATATCGGAGTCATCGCTCGTGCGGTCGAGTCGGCCGGTGCCGACGCGCTCTGCGCGATCAACACTTTCGTCGGCATGTCGATCGACCTGAACGCGTACCGTCCGCGTCTGAGCTTCCGCACCGGCGGCTTGTCCGGACCGGCGATCCGTCCGCTTGCGGTTCACCTCGCCCACCAGGCGGCGCGCTCGGTGCGCATCCCCGTGATCGGGATTGGCGGGATCGCCCGAGCCGAGGACGCGCTGGAGTTTCTGGTCGCCGGCTGCACCGCGGTCCAGGTCGGCACCGCGACGTTCATCAACCCGAAGGCGATCGCCGAGGTCCACGATGGGATTGCCTCGTTCCTCGAAGCTCGCGCCTTCAAATCGCTTGCCGACCTGCCCCGCTACTTGCCTCGAGACTAGGAGGAAAGAATGTCGACAGAGATT
>VBGV01000282.1 GCA_005880755.1 Chloroflexota bacterium | reverse complement strand
CGGTCCAGCCGGTAGCGCAGGGTGTTCGGATGGACACGCAGCTTCTGCGCCGCGTGCTGCTGCTCGCCGGTTTCGAGGTAGGCCCGGAGCGTGGCGACCAGGGCGCCCTTGCGGGCGCTGTCGTGCTCGATCAGCGGGCCGAGGTGACGCCGGCTGTAGTCGACCAGCCGCTCGTCGCTGACCGCGGCCAAAAGGCCCGTCAATCCGAGCTCGGGAACGGCCACCACCTGCGCCCAGCGCTTGAAGCGCGCCAGCGACTCCATCACCGACGTCACCTCGCGCAGCGCTCCTTCGACCCCGGCCGGCGCCTCGATCGGGGCGCTGAACCCGACGGACACAGTGAACCCCGGCTTCCATTCGCCGATCGCCTGCTGGACCTGGAGCCCAAGGGCGTGGCTGCGGGCCTGGTGGTCGCCCACCTCGGTGCCCAGCGGCAGCAGGGCGACGACCTGGTCCGACCGTCCCTGGACCAGCGCGCGCTGGTAGCTGGCGCGCACGACCGCGGTCACGCGGCGAAGAAAGTCGCGCTTCAGAGCCTGGATCGCATCCTCCGAGATCTGGCGGGCTCGGGTGAAGCCGCGGAAGTCATCGATGTCGACCAGCACCACGATGTGGCTGCCCTGCATCGGATAACCGACGTGGCGGGCGCGGCGCTGCGCGGCGGCCTCGTCTCCATACGTCCCATGCAGAAGGTCCTCGAGGAACTCGCCCCTGACCCGACCCTCGACCTCGGACAGCTCGCGCTCCTTGGCGATCGAGAGCGCCAGCACCAGCGCCGCTTGCTCGATGGCCATGAACGCCAGCTCTTCGTTGTGCGGCGGGTGGTCGAGGATCGAGATGTACCCGAGCACCTGGTTGGCGGCGAAGATCGGCGCGATCAAGCGCTCGCGCGACATGCCCAGGTGGGGGAACGCGGGCACCTTCACGGGCCCGCGCTTGGCCTCGACCTCGCGCAGCGTGCGCTGGATCTGCGGGTCGAACAGCACGCGATGGGGTGTGCCCTGGCGGAGGATCGTCTCCTTGCGGTGCGGGTCGGTGCTGCCGCCGGCGTGGGCGAGGAGGTGAAAGCTCGCGTCCTCGACGACGACGGCGCTCTCGAGCAGGTCGGCCAGCGTGCGGCAGATCTCGTTGACGCCCTTGCCGTCGAGCACGAGTTCGGTGAACCGGCGGTGGATCTCGATCGAGCGCTTGAGCCGCCAGTGCTCGGCGTTGATGATTCGCTCGAGCAGGGGTTCCATCAGGTCGACGAACTGGACGTCCGAGGAGATGGTGAAGAGCGGCACCTTCAGCCGGTCGGCCTCGGTGATCATCTCCGGCGGCAGCCGGCGCAGATAAGGCAGTGGGCGCACCACGAGCCCGGCGCCGCCGCCCTCCGCGATCCGGCCGACCAGGCGGATCTGCGCGTCGAGGTCGTCCTTGATCGGGAAGCCGCTGGTGAACATGAGGTCGCCCGCGCGCGGCTGGACCTCGGGCGTCTCCATCAGGCGCACCCACTCGACCTGCCGGTCGAGCCCGTCGGCGCCCGCGACGAGCTTGGCCGAGGCCAGCACCGAGCGCATCGCCTCGCGCACGGTCGGACGGGGTTCCTCGGGCTCCGCCTCGACCTTTTTGGTCGCCATATTCCGAAGCTTAGGGTGTGAACGGGAGACAGGCAAGGTGGGGCGTTCGTTGTGCGGCGGGCACTAGGAGGCGTCGGGTACGTCGCGGTACTGTGACTTCATGACCTACGAAGAGGCCCCGGCTTGCGATCGGCACCACGAGAGCGTGACGATGCAGCTACGCACCATGCACTCCGACTCCACACGGCCTGACGTCCTGGTCGGACTGTTCGAATGTCCGGAGTGCGGGCACGAGCGCAGGCTGCCGATCGGCAGGGGCGAAACTGCAGAGAGCGCGGCCTAGTTCTTAGACTCGGGGGATTTTCCCGGCCGGTGCATGCAGCCGCGGGTTTGAAAGCCCCCGAAACCCCGCGAGAGCATGCACACCGACGCTGCCGGGCTTTTGCTAGCTTGCGCTGAACGAGCTCGAGAACTGCTCCCCGGTGAACGTGTTCGGAGTAGGGGTGACCCCGGTTTCGAAGAAACATACGCCCCCGAATGACAGTCCAATCGACTGCACGCGCTGCGTAGCCTCAACAAAGGCTTCCGCGACAGCCGGATTGGCGCCGGACTGGCCGTTCCAATCCGACCACTCGCCAGGGTTGCCCATGTTTGCGGTGATTGTCTTCGTGTCTTTCCCCGTGACCAGCAGCATGTTCTCGGGGTTTGACCACCAGAACTGGGTGTAGAAACCCGCCGGCGGTGAGCCGGTGCTTGGCCCGGATGCCGACGGCGACACGAAGAAGAACCTCACCGTGGCCGGGACGTTGCTGGCGCAGCCCGCGCCGCCATTGTGCTGAGTCACGAAGCCGTCGGCGTCGCCGCTGACAGATATGTCGTCGGTCAGCGTTTTCCCGAAATCGTTGCCGGTCACGCTCCGGTCGGTCGTCGTGAACAGCGCGGTGTAGACGTTCGGCTTGAATTGGAACTGCCACGTAGCTCCGCTATCAGGCGTGGTTGCAGGCATCGAGTTGGGTGAGTGCCGCGGGGCGAGCGCCTGGCCCGACGGGTTGTAGTCGAACACAGTCCAGTCGCTCGTCTGCATCGCAGGATCCACGGTTGCGGTATCCAATGTGCAGCTCAGCCCTGTGATGCTGCTGTTGATCGAGGCAACGTCTGCCACTAGGCTTGCAAGCGTGGCCGAATCGACCAACAAGACCAAGCTGTGACCGTCATTGCAGGACAGGATGACCTGGTTGGTTTGGGTAAGGCTAACGTCGGCTGCGACGCCCGACGGTGTCGCGGCAGTCATAACCGGCGAAACGAGAGACCGAGCTGGCAAGGCTATTCGGTGCGCCGTCACCCCCGAAGATCCTGTCGGCGCCAAATTCGCTCTGACGGAGACCGACCGGATCAGCGCCTCGTAAACGCCTCTGCCGAAAGATGTACTTGCGCGAAGAGTTAGTTCTTCGCGATCAGCTCTCGGAGCACTAGCGGCAGGATGCCGCCGTGGTGTAGATAGCCGACCTCCGTTTCGTTGTCCACCCGCGCCCGGGTCGTGAACTTCGTCACCTTGCCGTCATCGGCGACGGCGTGGACCTCGACGACCTGCCCGGGCTTGATCGTTTCCAGGCCGTGGATCGAGTAGCGCTCTGTGCCGGTGAGGCCGAGCAGGTGGGCGCTTTCACCCGGCACGTACTGCAGCGGCAGGATGCCCATGCCGACGAGGTTGGAGCGGTGGATGCGCTCGAAGCTTTCGGCGATCACCGCGCGAACTCCTAGCAGCAGCGGGCCTTTGGCCGCCCAGTCACGCGACGAACCGGTCCCGTACTCCTTGCCCGCGAGCACGATGAGCGGCACGCCTTCGGTCTTGTAGCGCTGCGCCGCCTCGAAGATCGTCACCTCATCGCCGCCTGGGAAGTGGCGCGTCCAGTAGCCCTCGCGTGAGGCCAGCGCGTTGCGCAGCCGGATGTTGCCGAACGTCCCGCGCTCCATCACCTCATGGTTGCCGCGCCGCGCGCCGAAGCTGTTGAAGTCGAAGCGGTCGACTCCCTTCTCGATCAAATAGCGACCGGCTGGGCTGTCCACCGGGATCGCGCCCGCGGGTGAGATGTGGTCGGTGGTGACGGAATCGCCGACAACCGCGAGCACCCGCGCGCGGTCGATGTCGGTGAGCGCCTTCGGTGCCGGTGAGAATCCCTCGAAGTACGGCGGCTCGCTTGAACATCTCCTGCTTGACGCACCGCTGGACGACGGCGTTGACCTCGTCCTGCGACGGCCAGAGCTCGGAGAGCATCACCGGCTTGCCGTCCGGCGTGTGCGCGACCGGGTCGGTCGCGAGGTTCTTCTGCACGTTTCCGGCCAGGGCAAACGCCACCACCAGCGGCGGCGACGCGAGGTAGCTCGCCTTGACCAGGGGGTGGATGCGCGCCTCGAAGTTGCGGTTGCCGGACAGAACCGCCACCACACTCAGGTCTTCTTTGGTGACCGCGGCCTCAATCTCGGGGCTCGCGAGCGGACCCGAGTTGCCGATGCACGTCGTGCATCCATAGCCGACGAGGAAGAACCCGAGCTTCTCGAGCGGCTCCAGCAGATCGGCCGTCTGCAAGTAGTCGGTGACCACGCGTGAGCCGGGCGCGAGGCTGGTCTTGACGTAGGGGCTCACCGTGAGGCCCAGCTCGACCGCCTTTTTCGCCAGCAATCCCGCGGCGACCATGACCGACGGGTTCGACGTGTTCGTGCAGCTGGTGATCGCCGCGATCACCACCGACCCGTTCTCGACCGTGGCCTCAGGCTTGGCCGCCACGGCGACCGTGGCCCGGCCGTTGATGGGGCCGCCTTCCTCTGTCAGACGCGAGATCGCCTCCGGCTCCGGTTTGGGTCCCTTCGTGAAGACGGTGGTGAAGCTCTTCCACACGTCCGGCAGCGCGACGCGGTCCTGCGGCCGCTTCGGCCCGGCCACGCTCGACTCCACCTTGCTGAGGTCGAGCTCGAGCAGCTCGGTGAACTTCGGCGTCTGCGCGCCGTCGACCCTGAAGAGACCCTGCTCTTTCGTGTAGCGCTCGACCAGGTCGATCTGATCGCGCTCGCGGCCCGTGACCTCGAGGTAGCGCAGGGTTTGCTGGTCGACCGGAAACAGCGCCGAGGTCGCGCCGTACTCCGGGCACATGTTGCTGAGCGTCGCGCGGTCGGGCACCGACAGGCTGGACAGGCCGTCGCCGCAGAATTCGACGAACTTGTCCACGACACCGTGCTTGCGCAGCATCTCGGTCAAAGTCAGCACCAGGTCGGTGGCCGTCGCGCCAGCGGGCAGCGCGCCAAGGAACCGGACGCCGACGACGACTGGCGGCGCGAGGTACGCGGGCTGGCCGAGGATCGCGGCCTCGGCCTCGATCCCACCTGTGCCCCAGCCCAGCACGCCGAGGCCGTTGACCATCGTCGTGTGGGAGTCGGTCCCCATCAGCGTGTCGGGGATGGCGACCTTCTTGCCTCCGATGTCTCTCACCTGCACGACCTTGGCGAGGTACTCGAGGTTGACCTGGTGGCAGATCCCCATGCCCGGAGGGACCAGCGAGAAGTTGTGGAACGCCTGCTGCGCCCAGCGCAGGAGCGAGTAACGCTCGCGGTTGCGCTCGATCTCCTTCTGGATGTTGCGTGTGTAGGAGTCGCGGAATCCGAAGGAGTCGACCTGGACGGAGTGGTCGATGATGAGGTCCACGGGGACGAGCGGATCGACCCTTCCCGCGTCTTTGCCGGCCCGCTGCATCGCCGAGCGCATCGCCGCCAGGTCGACCACCGCGGGGACCCCGGTGAAGTCCTGCATGAGGACGCGCGCGGGGAGGAATGGAAGCTCCGCGGTGGCCGGCGCAACCGCCGGCCAGTGGGCGAGCACGCCGACGTTCGACTCTTCCGTGACCCCCGTCTCGGCCAGGCGGACGAGGCCTTCGAGCAGGACCTTGACGGTCATCGGCAGCCCGCTCGGATCTTCGATCCCGGCTCGCGCCAGGTCGTTGAGCGGATAGAACTCGAGGTCTGTTCCGCCGAGTCGCGCACGCTGAATCATGCTCAGATCGTACTAGCGCCCCGCTGTGCGCATGGCCTCAGCGATGCGTTGCGGTCCCTCGATTTTTTCGATCTCCTCGATCGGGATCGGCAATGCCAGTCGCCAGTTGGGCATCTCGCTCGTGGTGCCGGGCACGTTCGGGCGCTCGTGCACCCCGAGTGCGTCTTCCATCGAAACCAACACCAACCTGGTCCGCCCGCGCGCCAGGCGTTCGTAAACCGCGACGGCCACGTCGATGGGCGCTGTCTCGTCGGGCAGGTCCGTCATGCTCACCAGCTTCTCGCGCAGGTGATGGAGGCGGTGCTCGGGCTCGCTTCGGGTCCAGATGCCCGCCACCGTCGGCAGGTCGTGGGTGCCCACCGCCGCGACCGCGTCGCGGGGCCAGCGGTCGGGATCCGAACCCTCGAACCACACCAACCGATAGGACAGCGAATCCTCCTTGCGCAGGTTTTTGCGCACGGCCGGCTCGACCAGGCCGAGGTCCTCGCCGATGACGAACGCGTGGGCGCGTCTGCTCTCGCCGGCGAGCAGCGATAGGAGAACGTGTGCCGGGTATTTCACG
>VBGV01000281.1 GCA_005880755.1 Chloroflexota bacterium | reverse complement strand
CTGTTCGAGCGCTCGATCCGGCCGTGCGTCGAGGCGTTCCGGAAGCAAGAGCGTGGCGCCCGGGTCGTCCTCTCCAAGGAGCCCGAACCCGAGCACCTGCGCCACCTCGGTGTGGCTCAGTTCGACGGCAACCGGAGGATCGAGCGGATCATCGAAAAGCCGGCGGAGCCGCCCAGCGAGTTTGCCGTCACGGGCGTGTACTTCTACGACCACTCTGTGTGGGAGGTGCTTCCCGTCCTGAAACCGTCGGGTCGCGGCGAGCTCGAGATCACCGACGTCAACAACTGGTACCTCGAGCGCGGGTTGATGGAGTACGACGTCCTCGACGGCTACTGGGGCGATGCGGGCGAGTCGATCCAGGCTTATTACGCGGTGCATGATTTCGTCCGCGCGCACGGCGCGAACAAGAACTCATGAGCATCGACGGCGTCGTCCTGAAAGAGCTGGTCACGCATGTCGACGAGCGCGGCTTCTTCCGCGAGGTGATCCGCGAATCGGACGAGTTCTTCGATCACTTCGGCCAGTGGAGCCACTCGCTGATGTACCCCGGCGTCGCCAAGGCCTGGCACATCCACCAGCGCCAGACCGACTGGTGGTACGTCATCGGTGCGCTGAAGGTCGCGCTGTACGACACGCGTGAGGACTCGCCGACGAGGGGTCAGCTGATGGAGTTTCTGATGGGAGACGGGAAGCCAGGGTGCTTGAAGATTCCACCGGGCGTGGCGCACGGATGCAGGGCGCTGGCCCAGACCCATCTGCTCTACATCACGTCGAACGTCTACGCGCCTGACGACGAGGGGCGCATCCCGCATGACGATCCGACGATCGGTTACGACTGGACGGCGGGTCCTCCGATCAAGTGACCCGGCGGCTGAAGCGGCTCCTGGTCGCGGGGGCGGCTGGTTTCATCGGATCGAATTTCGTCCGGCATCTTCGCCGCACGCACCCAGACGTTGAGATCACCGTCCTCGACAAGCTCACGTACGCGGGGAACCTCGCCAACCTGGCCGAGCTCGACGGACAGCCCGGCTATCGCTTCGTCCATGGCGACATCTGCGACGAGAAGCTGGTCGACTCGCTCGCGGCGGAGACGGACGCGATCGTGAACTTCGCGGCCGAGACGCACGTCGACCGTTCGCTCATGGATCCCTTTGCCTTCGTGGAGACTGACGTTCGCGGCACCGCCGTGCTCTGCGAGGCCGCGCGCAAGCACGGCCACGAGGTGTTCCTGCTCATCAGCACAGATGAGGTCTATGGCGACGTGCGGACTGGCCGCTCCACGGAAACCGACCCGCTGAAGCCGCGCAGCCCGTACTCCGCCAGCAAGGCCGGGGGCGAGCACATCGCGCAGGCCTATGCGGAGAGCTTCGGGCTGCCGCTGCTCGTGACGCGCGGGTCGAACAATTACGGGCCTCACCAGTACCCCGAAAAGCTGATCCCCGTCCTCATCACCAATGCGATCGACGATCGTCCGCTACCGCTGTACAACGACGGGTCGGCGGTCCGGGATTACGTCTTCGTCGAGGACCACTGCCGAGCCATCGACCAGGTGCTGCACGAGGCGCCCGTGGGCAACGTCTACAACATCGGCACCGGCGTCGAGACGAGCGGACTGCAGGTCGCGGAGGCGGTGCTCGCGATCATGGGCAAGCCCAAGAGCCTGATCGAGTTCGTCGCCGACCGGCCGGGTCACGACTACCGGTACGCCCTGGACATCTCGCGCATCACCGCGCTGGGCTGGGAGACGCAGGTCGAGTTGGGCGAAGGCCTGGAGCGCACGGTCCGCTGGTACGTGGACCACCCCGACTGGTGGCGGCCGCTCAAGTCAGGCGAGTACTGGGAGTACTACAGGCGCAACTACCGGCCGCTCGTCACGTAGACGTCGGTTGCGGCACCGCGCGCCACGTGCGACCGTCCCACCAGTAGTAACCGTCGACTGATCGCAGGGCGGCGGGCGGAGCTTCCCGCGAAGCGTCCCTCCATGCCTGGCCGTCCCACCAGTAGTTGCCGTCGGGGGACAGCTGGACGCCGCCGGGCGGGGCGGCATACATCGCCATCATGGGGCGGCGTTTCGAGCGGCGGATCAGCCCCACCACGAGCAGGACGATGCCCGCGAGCAGGGCGAGTACGAGGACGTCTGCCATCAGCCCGCCAAGCCGGTACGCGATGTCGTTCTGAGCGTTGCTGCTGGAGGCGTTCTCCGGCCACTGCGCGGGCGGAATCGTGCTCGACGGCGCGAATTCGTACTGCTTCCGAGTCTGGGTTGACGCGGAGTCGGCCAGGTCGTCAGAGCCGGACAGGATCCCGACCAGGAAGTAGTCGTTGCCTTTGACGAAGGCGACGATGTCGGCGTAGGCGGGCGTCGCGGGATCCGCGAAATGGCCGCCATAGGAAGGGTCGACTCCATTGACCACGATCGCGCCCTTGAAGTACTGGTTGGAGGAGTCGGCGGCCTGCGAAGCCGCCAGCCAGCTCTTCGCGCCAGTGCCGCCACTGAAGGCGACCACGATCTCGAGCAGCAGGTGGGTGGTGCCCTGCTGGGCCCAGCTGCGGCCAAAGCCGGAAACAAAACCGTCGTGTTTCAGGGTCGTCTCCATATCGGACGGGTTCGAGGGCGCCAGGAAGTTGACGTACTCGGCCACGTCGAAGGCGCCCTCCACTCTCATGAACGCCTGGGTGTCCACGACGTAGTTGGACGTTGGCGGGGCCGCCAGCAACGTCCCGAGCGAAGGCGACGGGGAAGGTGAGACAGCCGCGACCGGCGCCAACGAAACCGCCGTGACCGCGGCCAACGCGATGCCACGGATCATGGCCAGACTCGCGGTGTCAGCTGGTCGGTGGTTGCTCGGGCTGGGCTGCCTGCGGAACCGGCCGCCAGGTGCGACCGTCCCACCACAGGGTGCCGTCGCTGGATCGCTGGGCCGCCGGTGGCGCTTCATGCGCAGCATCGCGCCATGTCTGGCCGTCGTACCAGTAGTTGCCGTCTGGCGACAGCTGGACCCCGCCAGCGCCCCCGGCCGCTCCCATCATCGCCGGCGTCGCCGCACCGCGCCGCCTCATCACCAAAAAGACGACCGCGATCACGACGACGACGATGATCGCCGCGATGATGCCGAAGCCGAGTGCCGCGGACGATCCCGAGGTCGGGCTCGAGGCGTTCTCGGGCCAGTCCGCCGTGGGGATCGTGCTGGCCGGCGCGGCCGCGTACTGCGCTTTGGCCTGGCTGGTCGCCACCGTCAGCACGTCATCTTTCTGCGAAGCCAGGATGACGAAGAACACGTCGTTGCCCTTGACGAAGAC
>VBGV01000280.1 GCA_005880755.1 Chloroflexota bacterium | reverse complement strand
GACTTCTTCCCCGACGTCATCCACGCCCACGACTGGTACGGGGCTCTTATCCCGAACCTCCTAGACCGCGTGTACGACAGCGATTCGTACAGCGACATCGCCACGACGCTGACGATTCACAACCTGTCTGCCCAGGGCGTCTTCGGGTTCGGGGCCCTGGTGCTCGCCGGGCTGCAGGAGTGGGGCTTGATCCAGCTCGGCATACCCGGGCTCGACAACGTCGTGAATTTCTTGGGCCGCGGCATTCACTTCGCTGATGTCGTGAATACCGTGAGCGAGCGGTACGCCAAGGAGATCCAGACGCCGGAATACGGCGAAGGCCTGGATGAGCTGCTGCGGCGAAACACGCAAAAGCTGCACGGAATCCTGAACGGGATCGACTACGAGATCTTCGACCCGCAGCGCGACCCCAACATCACGCATCACTATTCCGCGGAGGCGCCGCAGAACAAGGCTCTGTGTCGGGCGGCGCTGCGGGCCGAGCTCGGCCTCGAGGACGTCAACAGGCCCGTTTGCGCGATCGTCTCGCGCTTTTACGACGTGAAGGGTTTCGACCTCATCGAGCAGGCGATGCCGGAGCTGATTCAGCTTGGCCTGCAGATCGTGGTCATCGGGACCGGGGACCGGCGCTACGAGGACATGTTCCGGCGGTGGGCAGGCGAGGCGCCGCGCCAGGTTGCGGTCTCGGTCGGCTTCGATGCGGCGCTGGCGCAGCGGATCTACGCGGGCGCGGACATGCTGTGGATGCCGTCACGCTTCGAGCCGGGCGGCCTGGCGCAGCTGATCGCGCTTCGGTACGGAACCATCCCCGTTGTTCGCGCGACGGGCGGCCTCGCGGACACCATTCGGGACTACGACCCCGTTGCCCAGAGCGGCAATGGATTTCGTTTTGGACCGTATGACGCGTGGCAATTCTTCGCGGCGGTGGTTCGGGCGGCCGAGAACTTCAGGCACCCGACGGTTTGGACCTGGCTGGTCCAGCACGCGATGAAAGAAGACGTGTCGTGGTCGAGGTCCGCGCAGAAATACGTACAGCTCTATGTCGCGGCGATCGCGTCGAGGCGCGAACGTCGCGGCCTCACCACGGTGGTCCCCTCACCCGCCCCAGTCGGGGAGTAGGCGAAGCTGCTCGACGCGGCGCGCGCCCGGGGCGTATGCGGTGTTGAAGTAGTCGATCACCATTCGGCGCGCAGCGAACTGCGTCACGACGTTGCGAATCGACGCCTTCATCATCTCGACCCACCTTCGCGGGACGCCCGCCTCATCCCGGTCGTAAAACGCGGGCACCACCTCGCGCTCGAGCAGCCGGAAAAGACCCTCGGCCTCGGCCACGTCGTCAATTTGCTGGCGGTCGAGCGTCGCACCTGACGGGATCGCCCAACCGAGCTCGGGGCGGTAGGCCTCGTCCCACCAGCCGTCAAGGACACTGACGTTGAGCCCTCCGTTCGCGCCCGCCTTCATACCGCTGGTGCCACTCGCTTCCAAAAATCGGCGCGGATTGTTCAGCCACACGTCGGCGCCCTGCACGAGATGCCGCGCCAGCGCGATGTCGTAGTCCTTCAGGAACACCACGCGAGGCTCCTCGCGCGCGAGGCCGACGATCCCGGCGACGATGTCCTTTCCTGGCTGATCCGCCGGATGCGACTTTCCGGCAAACAAGATCTGAACGGGCCGTTTCGAGTTGCGCAGCAGCTTCGACAGGCGCGGCCTGTCTCGCAGCAGCAAGTTCGCGCGCTTGTACGGAGCGAAGCGCCGGCCGAAACCGATGGTCAACGCGTTCATGTCGAGCTCATGCGGCGTCTCGGCACGCTCCTTCGACAGTTCGAGCAGCCTGCGCTTGAGCTCGCCGCGGACCGCCCAAAGCTCGGCCGCCGGAATCTCGTACACCGCGTGCCACCGACCGTCGGTGGGATCGAGGTCCCACCAGTCGGGACCGACGTAACGGCTGAGGAGCGTCGCGATCTCCGGCGCCACCCAAGTGGGCATGTGCACGCCGTTGGTGACCGAACCGATCGGAACTTGCGTTTCGGGCAGGCCGCGCCAGGCGTCCTTCCACAATCGTCGCGAAACCGCTCCGTGAAGGCGGCTGACGCCGACCGACTGGTCGGCGAGGCGCAGCGCGGCGTAGGTCGTGCACAGCCGCTCGCGTGGATCACCCGGTCGCTGCCGGCCCAGGTCCATGAAGCGGTCGAACGAGATTCCGACCTGGCCGAGGTACGGCCCGAGCAGATCCCAGACGAGGCCGGAGTCGAAATAGTCGCTGCCCGCCGCGATGGGCGTATGCGTCGTGAACACGATGCCCGCGCGGGCGACAAGGCGCGCTTCCTCGAGCGTCATCTGGCGCGACGCCCGCAGCTCGCGAATGCGCTCGATGGCGCAGAGGAAGCTGTGGCCTTCGTTGAGGTGGAACACGCCCGAGTCGACGCCGAGCGCGCGTAGGGCACGAACCCCGCCGATGCCGAGTACGATCTCCTGGCGCAGCCGGCGGTCCGGTTCGGGCACGTACAGGCGGTCGGTGATGTTGCGGAGGTCTTGCGGGTTCGCCTCGAGGTCGGTGTCGAGCAGGAAGAGCGGAACCCGGCCCACCTGGGCGCGCCACACGGCGATGCGCACGTTACGCGCGCCGATCGGAGCTTCGACCTCCACGCCCTCGACCCTGCGGACGGGCAGGTCGGCGCCACGGTTCTCCGAGTACACCTCGAACTGGCGGCCGCCCGCGTCGATGTCCTGTCGCCCGAAGCCCTGCCTGTACAGCAGGCCGACCGCGACCAGCGGCAGTCCCAGGTCGCTGGTCGCCTTCAGGTGGTCACCCGCGAGTACACCGAGCCCGCCGGAATAGATCGGCAGGCACTCCGAAAGCCCGAACTCGAGCGAGAAGTACGCGATGGCCATTGGCGCCTGCGCGTCCATGAAGCGCGGGTGGCGCTCGTAATACTCGCGGTAGGCGGCGCGAGCACCCTCGAACGCTTGACGCACCTCTTCGCGCTCGCATGCGCGCTGGACGCCCTCCTCGCCGAGCTGGGAGAGCAGCAGCACGGGATTTTCGCGCGTCGATTTCCAGAGTGCGGGGTCAAGAGTGCGGAACAGGGCTTCGATCCGGGGCTGCCACGTCCAGAGCAGGTCGTAAGCGAATTGTTTGAGTTCCTCTACCACCGAGAGGGTTGGCGTTCGGGGTATTAGCCGGATCTTCGGCGCCCATGCGGCCGCATTGCGTCGTTGCCTCCTGCGCGCGCTCGGTCACGCATAACGATGCGCTCCCTCGCGTGCTCGGAGGCGCCTAGCACTGCGGCCACCTGGATCGCCGAATATCTCGGCCAAAACCCGAACACCAACCCTAAGATCGTATTGGGTTGGGGAAGTGAAGGCGGTCGTCATGGCCGGCGGCGAGGGCTCACGCCTCCGTCCGCTCACGAGCAGCCTGCCCAAGCCACTGGTCCCGGTCGCGGGCCGGCCGATCATGGAGCACATCCTTCTCCACCTGCGCCGCCATCAGCTGCGCGACGTGGTGGCCACCGTCCAGTACATGGG
>VBGV01000284.1 GCA_005880755.1 Chloroflexota bacterium | reverse complement strand
TCCACGGTCAGCAGGTTCGCGCGTGGGGCGGTCCATATCGGGGTACGCAGATGATCGATGGCGCGACCTGGTTCCCGTATCAGCCCACATGGTTCCCGACCCCGCCGTTCCCTGAGTACAGCTCGGGGCACAGCACCTTCAGTGCGGCCGGCGCCGAGATCTTGCGGCTGTTCACGGGAAGCGACCGGTTCGGCACCTCCGTCACTTTCTCCGCGGGAAGCTCGAGGACCGAGCCTGGAACGGTGCCCGCAACTGATCTGACTCTGGGCTGGGGTACCTTCTCTGCGGCCGCGGACCAGGCGGGCCTATCCCGTCGCTACGGCGGCATCCACTTCGAGCAGGGCGATGTGGAAGCCAGGCATGCCGGCCGCCTGGTCGCTCGGCAGGCTTGGGCCAAAGCCGAAACCTACTTCAACGGTCGGGCTTGACATCCAGACCGAGAGGTCGTATTCTACCGATTAGTTAATTAGCTAGGTAGAAAAGTACGATGGCAACCGATCAGTTGAGTGTCACGTTTGCAGCCCTCGCCGATCCCACCCGGCGAGCGATCCTGGCTCGTCTCGCACAGGGCGAGGCCTCGGTCACGGAACTGGCCAAACCGTTCGACCTGAGCCTCCCCGGCATCTCGAAACATCTGAAAGTGCTGCAGCGCGCCGGGCTGGTCCGGCAGAGCCGAAACGCCCAGTGGCGGCCGTGCCGGCTGGAGGCGGAAGGTCTAAAGGAGGCGACCGAGTGGGTGGGGGAATACAGGCACTTCTGGGACGAAAGCTTCCAGCGCCTGGAGGAAGTTCTGCAGGATCTGATCAAGAAGGAGAAGACCGATGACAAAGGGAGAAGCCACGATGCCCAAGACTGAGTACGTGATCGAGCCTGGCAAGCAGGAGATCATCTCGACGACGATCCTCGACGCGCCGCGCGAGCTCGTCTTCAAGGCTTACACGGACCCGAAGCTGTTTGCCCAGTGGTGGGGCCCGCGGCGGTACGAGATCAAGATCGACAAGTTCGACTCACGGCCGGGAGGCTCGTGGCGGGTCGAGCACGTCGGCGCCGACGGCAGCCGGCACGGGTTCCGCGGTGTCAACCACGACGTCGTCGCGCCCGAGCGGATCGTGGCCACCTTCGAGTACGAAGGCGTGCCCGGCCACGTCGCGCTGCAGACGGCCACGTTCGAGCCCCTCGGCAACAAGACCAAGCTGGTCGCGCACCAGGTCTTCCAGTCCGTGATGGACAGGGACGGCATGGTCGCCTCCGGCATGGAGCAGGGAGCCAACGAGTCGCTAGAGCGCCTGGCCGAGCTCCTCGAAAGGATGAAGGCGGGCGAGTCGTAATGATCGAAGCTCTCGCGGTCCTGATTGGCGAGTGGGATGTCGAGAGCAACAAGCTTGGAGTGCGAGGGCGGGCGACCGTCGACCGATCCGAAGGCGACCGGTTCGTCCGTCTTCGCTCCGGCGAGGACAACGGCGAAATGCCAATCAGCACGTGGATCATCGGAAGCGATGATTCAATCGACCATTGCACGAGCCTTTAATACGACTCGCGCAACGTAAGGCGGGTGTATCAGATGAGTGTTCGGGATGGCGTGTGGACGATCTGGAGGGACGCGCCGGGCTTCAACCAGCGCTACATCGGCAAGATCATGGACGGCGGCAAAACAATCGCCGGCCAGTGGGAGATTTCAGAAGATGGCAAGAGCTGGGAAGTCGACTTCGACCTCACGTACCGCAAAGTTCAGTAGCGTCGACGGCTACATCGCGGCTGCGCCTAAAAACGCGCAGCCGCATCTGCGCCGCCTGAGGCAGATCATCAATTCCGCCGCGCCCAAAGCCAAGGAGGCGCTGAGCTACGGCATCCCCTTCTACGAGTACCACGGGCGACTCATCTATTTCGCCGGTTACAAGAAGCATGTGGCGCTCTACCCGGCGGGAGACGCGAAAGGCCTCGAGCGCTACCTGGCCGTGAAATCGACGCTCAGGTTCCCGCTCGATGAACCGCTTCCGGTCGCCAAGATCGGCAGCCTGGTGAGGGCGCGGGTCAAGGAGCGCGACGCCGAGCAGGGCTCACAAACGCCGGCACGCGCTCGCCGTTCCGCGAGTGCTCGATGAGCTTTTCCAGGCGCCGCTTCTTGGTTGCCTCCTGCTTCGCGCTCATCACCCAGTAAGAAGCCGTCAGTCGATACGACGGAGCCTGTGCCTCGAAAAACCTCCAGGCGCCCCTGTGCTTGCGAAACTCAGCCTCGCTGGCCGGGTCGAGGCCCCGCGAGCGGTTCTCGTACGAGTAGATCCGTGAACGTGCCTCGTCGCGTTTCTCAAAAGCCGCTCGTCCGCTCGGGTGGACAAGGCCCAGCCGGTCCAGCTCTCCGAAGCGTTTGATGTTGACATCGCTCCAGATACTGCCCTTGCGCCGCGGCGTGATCCGCTGCGCTGAGCGGTCGTCACCAATCGAGTAACGAACGGAGTCGATCCAGCCGAAGCAGAGCTCCTGGTCGACAACCTCCTGCCAGGTGACAGATGGGCGGCCGGTTCGCTTGCGGTGGTAGCCGAGCCAGAGCTCAGTCGCGGTGCCGTGATTGGCTTCGAACCAGGCGCGTAGCTCCGCCGGGGTCTCGAAGAACCGCACGTTCTCAGGTGTCGGCATGTCGCGACAATCTACGCGTGGGCAGCGTCCCAGACCAACGGACGAACTACAACGAGGTGGCCGGCTCGAGCATCCACAGGCTCGCGGGTCTCGCCGACGGCATCTTTGCGGTCGGCATGACGCTTCTGGTCCTGGGCCTGGCCGTTCCGGCCCTGGACGCCGTCAAGTCCGAAGGCGACCTCCTGGGGCAGCTTGGAGGCTTGCTGCCCGCCGTCGTCACGTATTTCATGAGCTTCCTGACCCTGGGCATCTTCTGGGTGGCTCAACAGACGCAGCTCGGCCGATTGGAACGGGCCAACCGCAACTTCACCTGGATTCACCTGGGCTTCTTGCTCGCGGTCACTTTGATTCCGTTCTCGACCGCGCTGCTGGCACGCTTTCATTGGTCGCGGGTGGCACTGGTCGTGTACTGGCTGAACATCTTCGTCCTCGGGGCGGGGGTGGCACTGGTCGTGTACTGGCTGAACATCTTCGTCCTCGGGGCGG
>VBGV01000283.1 GCA_005880755.1 Chloroflexota bacterium | reverse complement strand
TCGTGCTGCTGCTCGTCGTCGGCACGTCGCTGTTCGGGCAATTGCCCGGTGTCGCGGGACAGGTGGCCCAGCGTTTTGCGGGCGGCCAGGCGTTGCAGGCCGGCTTGCTCTTGCCGCTGTTCTTCCTGTCCTTCGCGCTGCTCGAATCGATCAAGAGCTCGATCGGGATCTGGTGGGAGAAAGCGCAGGGCTCGCTCGAGGTCTTGCTCTACACCCCGATTGACGACCCGTCTCTCATCTGGCTCGAGGTGCTGCCCGGCGCGATCGTCAGCACGGTCTGGGTGACGGTCTGGACGGCTGCCGGGTTGGCCCTCCTCAGCCTGTTCGGCGAAGTCGCGCCTTGGGACCTGCTGCCTGTCTTCGCTTTCGTCGCAGCCGTCACCTCGTACTGGGCGGCGATGGGGCGAATGCTCGGCTTCATGCTTTTCCCGCGCGAGGGCGCAGCCGGTGGCGCCTGGTCGTTCTTGCTCTCGCCGGTCTCGGCGGCCGTGGCGGATCTGCCCCTCGCCCTCTTTGTCTTTCGGTCTCCGCTAGCACCGGCCTCGCTCCTGCTTCCGATCACGGCTTGCGTTGCGCTGACCATCCTCTGCGGCGGGACATTCGATCGCGAAAGGCTGATGGAGACCGGCCTGAGTCGAATCCGACGCAGGCGGTCGTGGCTGCCGGTCGGGGTGCTGCGTCGCAATGCCGCCGCGATCGCCGCGGGCCTGCTTCTGGCTGCAGCGCCGGCCGGCTTTGCCGCCGCCATCAGCGCCAACGCCCACTGGCATTCGTGGTCGGACGTGCGCGCCGCCGCGGCGGGTCAACCGATCGGTTCGCCGCAGACAACCCTGGTCAGCAGCGAAGCGCCGGCGCAGGCGAACGGCGTGACCGTGGCCGCGGCCGGGCTGTCGGGAATCGTGGCGACCCTGGCCCTGATGCTTTTCCTCGTTGCGCTCAGCTTCGCCGCATTTTTTCTGCTCGGCTTTCCGGCCCTCGCCGCGCTCGTTGTCGCCGCGGCCGTGTGGGGAGTGCAGCTTGGCTTTGGGTCAGCGGGCCCGCTGCGCGTGTGGCTGGCGGGAGCGGGCGGCATCGCCCTGCTCGCGCTCGCTCTCAACACGGGCGCGGCGCTGCCGATCTACTGGTCGCTGGCGTTCGGGTCCGGCCGCCGCCTGGATCGGCTGCGAGAGGCCTGGTCGAACTACTGGGCGCTTTTCCGAGGCCTGGTCATCCCGGCCTGCGCCCTGTTCGGGGTCGTCGTCTTCCGCCTGCTGGCCGGCGGCTAGTGCGTCTTTGCGCCTGATGCGCCGACCAGGGCCACGCCGCCGATGATCAGGATCATGCCCACCATCGCGAGCGGCGGGACCGGGTCGTTGAAGATCAGCTTGCCGAACACGGCGACCAGCGCGATGCCGACCGCTGACCAGATCGCGTAGACGATCCCCACCGGCAGCGACTTGAGAACGAGGGCAAGGAGGATGAAGCTGGCGATGTAGCCGACGATCGTGATGATCGAAGGGGCCAGCCTGCTGAATCCATCGGATCCCCGCAGCGCGAGCGTGCTCGCCACCTCGGTGGCGATCGCTGCGATGAGCAGCACCCACGGCATCAATCGGGCTTTAGAGATCGAGTGCTTGCGCGACCAGCTCGCGGTGGTAGGTCGCGTCGCCGAGAGTCACCTCCGACGACTTCGCGCGCTTGAAGTAGAGGTGCATGTCGTGCTCCCACGTGAACCCGATCCCGCCGTGCACCTGGATCCCATCGCCGGCCACCTTCCGATACGCATCCGACACGTATGCCTTGGCCATCGATGACGCCAGGGACCGGTCAGGTGCGTCGGCGTCGACCGCCCATGCTGCGTAGTAGGTTGCGGACCGCCCGCTTTCGGACAGCACGAGCATGTCTGCCAGCTTGTGCGATACGGCCTGGTAGATCCCGATCGGCTTGCCGAACTGCTGCCGCGTCTTGGCGTACTCGGTGGACGTTTCGAGCACCTTCTGCACACCGCCGACCATCTCGGCGCACAGCGCCGCGGTCGCCCATTCGAGCGCGCGCTTGAGCCGCGGCCACGCCTTGTCCGGTGCGCCCATCACCGCTTCCGCCCCCAGCTGCACGCCTTCGAAGTGGACTTCGCTCCAGCGCCGTGTCATGTCCAGCGTCTCGAGCGGCTTGACGCTCATGCCTTTCGGCCGGCCCTTGACCAGGAAGAGCGTGATCCCGTCCTCGCCCTCGCCACGGCTGCGCGCGGCGACCACCATGTAATCGGCGGTGCCGGCGTCTGGCACGAAGAGCTTCACGCCGTCGAGCTGCCAGCCGCCGCCCATCTGCTTCGCGCTCAGCGCCAGGCTGCCCGCATCCCAGCGGCCCGACGGCTCGGTGAAGGCAAGCGTCGCTCTTGCGGAACCCGCGGCGATGGCTCCGAGGGCCTCCTTCTTCTGCGCTTCGGTGCCGGCTTCGACCACAACTGGAACCGCAAGGCCCATGGTCGAGAAGAAAGGCCCCGGCAGCAGCGCACGACCCGCTTCTTCGAGCACGACGATCAGGTCGAGAAACGTGCCCACGCCCCCGTATTCCTCGGGGATACCGAGAGCGGTCCAACCCAGTTCGCTGATCTTCTTCCAGAGCGCGGCGTCGTAGCCGTCGGCGCTCTCCATCAGCCTCCGCACGACCTTGGGGCTGCATTCCTTGCCGAGAAACTCGCGCGCGGAGGCGCGCAGCATCTCCTGCTCCTCTGAAAACGCGAAGTCCACGAACCGA
>VBGV01000276.1 GCA_005880755.1 Chloroflexota bacterium | reverse complement strand
GCCTGACGCGTTTACGCCACGCTAGTGGTGGACTTGGGCTTGTGCGATTCCGTACGCGAGGCCCAGGGCCACCGGTAGGAGCGCGGCGAGAAACCACAGCCTCCACCACAGCGGGCGCTTCTCGCCCTGCACCATCTCGAACCCGCAGAACCCGCAGTAGCGGTCGTACGGACCCGCGATGCCTCGGCAGTTCGCGCATTGATGAATCTGCAGGCCGCAGTGCGCGCACCGCGCCTCCTCAGAATGGTTGAGCATCATCGCCGGCTGATCGCAGCGTGGGCAAAGGCTCGGCGCGATCAGCGCCAACGGCGGAAGCTTCATATCTCCGTCACGACCGGGATCACCATAGGGCGGCGGCGGGTCTGCTTGTAGACGGTCTTCGACACGGCGTCGTGGATCGCCTCCTGGAGGAAGGCGAGCTCGGGGTGGGAATTGCTGAATCGCTTGACGCTGTCGAGCACGGCAGCCCGGGCATCCGCCATCAGCGTGGTCGACAGTTCCGGCTCGATCACGCCTCGGGAGATCAGGTCAGGGCCCCCACGGAGAGCGCCCGTGTCCCGGTCGAGCGTCAACGTGACGACCAGGATGCCGTCCTCGGCCAGGTGACGCCGGTCGCGCAGCACCACCTGCTCCACATCGCCCACACCGAGACCGTCGACATAGACCAGTCCGGTGCCGATCTTTTCTCCGCGCGTCATCGACTCCGCATCGAGCTCCACCGTTTCACCGTCTTCCACCACCACGACATGGTCGGCGGGCAGCCCCGCCTCTTTGGCAAGCTCCGAGTGGAGCAGCAGCTGGCGGTACTCGCCGTGGACCGGGATGAAAAAGCGCGGCCTGACCGCGTCGAGCATCTCGCGCAGCTCGCCGCGCTGGGCGTGGCCGGTGACGTGCACGTTGCCCACCTCGGAATAGAACACGCGCGCTCCGTGGCGATACAGGTTGTTGACGGTCTGGTGGACCATGCGCTCGTTGCCGGGGATGGGTCGCGCGGAAATCACGACCCAGTCGTCCTTGCGCACGTTGAGGAAGGGATGACGCTGAGCTGCAAACCGGGTCAACGCCGACATCGGTTCGCCCTGGCTGCCCGCGGTGAGAAGCAGAAGCTTCGACGGCGGAATCCTGTCGACCTCCGCGAGCGGAACAGTGACGCCGTCGGGCACGCTGAGGAAGCCGAGCTCGCGCGCGGTTCGGAAGTTTTCCCGAAGGCTGCGGCCGACGACGGCCACCCGGCGGCCGAACTGCGCCGCCATGCGGACCAGGTGCTGGATGCGATGGATGTTGGAGGCGAAGTTGGCGACCACGATGCGCGCCGGCGCCTCGGTGAAGATCTTCTCGAAAGGGGCGTGAAGGTCGCGCTCGGAGCCTGAGCGGCCCTCGCGTTCTGCGTTCGTAGAGTCGCTGAGGAGCAGCAGCACGCCGGCGTCGCCGAGTCGGCGAAAGCGGGCCATGTCGGTGGGCAGACCGTCCGGTGGCGCCGGGTCGAGCTTGAAATCGCTCGTGTAGACGACGGTACCCACAGGCGTGTCGATCGCGAGCGCGACCGCGTCCGGTATCGAGTGGCAGACCGAGATCGTCTCCACGCGAAAGGGGCCGAGCTGCACCGAGTCCCCCACCCTCACCTCTCGCAGGTCCGATTCGCGCAGGATGCGGTGCTCTTTCAGCTTGGGCTTGAGCAGTCCGAGCGTCAGCCGCGTGCCATAGACGGGGACGTTCAACTTCTTCAGCGCGAACGGCAGGCCGCCGATGTGGTCCTCGTGGCCGTGCGTCAGGAAGATGCCGAGCACCTCGCGGCCGCCGTGCAGCAGGTAGGAGATGTCGGGGAGGACGAGGTCGATGCCCAGCATGTCCTCCTGCGGGAACATGAGCCCGGCGTCGACGACGACAACCTTGCCCTCCCACTCCAGCGCCCACATGTTGATGCCGACCTCGCCGAGGCCGCCGAGCGGGAGGTACCGAAGACGAGAGCTTTTCCGGGGTCCCCGCGAACTCACGCCGCAGGCTCTGAGTTCGTGGGGATTTTCACAAAAGTCGCAGCTGTTCAGATTCCTGTTTGGGCGCGGCGACCGCTACCGGGGGCGGCGGCGGGGCGAGCAGCTGGTCGAGGTACCGCTTCACCTGGTCGAAGTCGTGCTCGAGGTCGGCGACCAGCGAGCCGTTGTGCAGCGCGGCGGCCGGGTGATACAGCGGCACGTAGGCGACCTCGCCACGCCGGATGAGGCTGCCATGGATGCGCGAGATCGAACCCTGGCCGGGCATCAGCCGCTCGAGCGCGTGCCGGCCGAGGATGAGCACCACCTTCGGTTGGACGAGCTCCAGCTGCTGCTTGAGGTACGGCGAGCACGCTTCGGCCTCGTTGGGCATGGGGTCGCGGTTCATCGGCGGCCGGCACTTGAGCACGTTGGTGATGTAGACGTCGGCTCGGCCCAGGCCGATTCGGGCGAGCAGCGTGTCGAGCAGCTTCCCCGCCGCGCCGACGAACGGCTCGCCCTGACGGTCCTCGTTGAATCCAGGCGCTTCGCCCACGATCATCACGTTACTGGGGCACGGCCCGGCGCCCGGCACCGCCTGGGTGCGAGTGGCGTGCAGGCCGCAGTTCTTGCACGACCGGATGGTCTCGTGGAGCTGGGTTAGCTCCTGAACGGCGCTAAGCGACTTTCACTCCGGGCTTGGCAAACGTGATGTACTCGCCGGCTTCGCGAATCGTCTTCAGGACCGACTTCAGCTGATCGTCGGCCAGGGGAACGAGAGGCAGGCGGAATGGGCCCGCATTGAACCCCATCGCGTTCAAGGCCGACTTGATCGGCACAGGGTTGGCGGCCGTCGTCATCAGCGTCTTGATCACCGGCAGCAGCCCGAGGTGGATGTCGCGCGCCACGTCGTTTTCGCCCTTGCGATAGGCCTCGATCAAGCGGGCCACCGATCGCCCCGCGATATGCGAGACCACGCAGATGACGCCGTAACCGCCGACGGCCATGACCGGAAGTGTCCAGCTGTCGTCCCCGCTCCACACTCTGAACTGATCGGGCTTGCCCGCGCACACGAGGCCGATCTGGTCGAGGTCCCCGCTGGCCTCTTTGACCCCGATGATTCCAGGCAGCTCGGCGCAGCGGAGTGTGGTCGCGGCGGTCATGTTGACCGCGGTGCGGCCCTGGATGTTGTACATGATCGTCGGGCCGACCTCCGAGATCGCCTTGAAGTGCTGGTACATGCCGTCCTGGGGCGGCTTGTTGTAGTAGGGGACGACAGCGAGCAGGGCATCCGCGCCCGCCTTCATGGCGAGCTCCGACAGCTCGACCGAGTGATGGGTGTCGTTGCTGCCGGTGCCGGCGACGACGCTC
>VBGV01000275.1 GCA_005880755.1 Chloroflexota bacterium | reverse complement strand
AGCACCTGGCCTCGGGCGCGACCTTCGACGTCAAAGGCAACTCCGCCACCGCCAGCGTGCGCGGGACAAAGTTCGAGATCTACACCCTTGCCAACGGGACCATGACCGTCAAGGTCTTCGTCGGGACCGTCTTCCTGCACAACGCGTCGGGCTCCGTGCAGATCAACGCGGGCCAGCAGGCGACCGCGAATCCCAACGGCACGATCACTCAACCGATCGCGATCGTCCCCGATCCCGCCGATCCGTTCGGTCCTGCATTGGACGCCTCCAACGCCGTCGCCCTCGGCACAACGCCTGGGACGGAGCAGGACTTCGTCGGCGCTCCGCTGCACAACGGCGAGCAGCAGCAGTACGCGTACAGCTACGCGGGTGGCAGCCTCGTCAAAGCCTCACTCGGTTATCCGGGCAGCGCGATGAAGCTCACGGTCCAGGCGCCCGACAACCAGAAGTACGTCGCGACCGGAAAGCTGCCGACGGTCGAGGTTCACAACGCGCCCGGCGGCATCTACAAGATCTTCGTCGACGGCGTCAGCGGACTTGGCACCGGCGGTGAAGAACCGTTCCTCGCCGTCGCCTCAGTCGAGTCTTGCGCCAGCGCCGACATCGAGCAGAACGGCGCGGTGCACCGCGGGTACTCGGCGCAGGACCTGATCAACGCGGTCAACCAGTCCGGCCAGGTCTCGGGTCTCTCGAACCTGAAGCTCACGATCACCGACGACTCGGCCGCCGGCGCCATCATCACCGGGAGCGGCACCTACAACGGCGCCGGTTGGAGCGGAACGATCGTGATCGTCGCTCACAACGGCGTCTTCGACATCATGCCGACCGGCGGTGCCGTGTTCGGTATGAACGTCCCGGCTCAGCAGATCGTGCAGCAGATCGCGGCGGCGATCGGGCAGGACCCATCGAACATAAACCCTGGTTTCGTCATTGACCGGCTGTTCACGTGCAAGGGCGTCATGATCGTCGACGGTCGGACTCGCTAGCCGACTCCGAAGACTCGCTGCAGCGTGTGTTGCAGCAATTTCAATCCCGAGCCCTCGAACAGCCACACGGTTTCCGCGGCGCCGACGATCACGACCAGGACCGCGCCCAGGCCGATGCCTCGCATGCGGATGGCGGGCTTCACCCGGCGGACGCGATCGGGGCTGCCGTTGGGTGACGTGATCGCGGATTCCAGGCGGTCGAGCAGCTCACCGGCCGTCGCCGGACGCCGATCGGGGTCACGGTCCATCGCCTGCTGGAGCGCGATCGCGAATCCCGCCGGCAGGTCCGGGGCGATTTCGCGCACGTTTGGTGGCGGCTCGTACAGCCGGCGGCTCAGGGTCTCGATCCAGCTCTTCGAAGAGAAAGGCCGCCGGCCGGTGGTCGCTTCGAAGATCACGGCCGCGAGCGAGTACACGTCGGCGCGTCCATCGACCTCGCGACCGATCAGCCGCTCCGGCGCGACGTAGTCAGGCGCGACCTGCCCGCTTGCGCCCGGGCCTGCATTAAAGGACGCGACCGTGCCGAGGCCGAACCCGGTCAGCAATGTCCGGCCGTCGTGCGCGAGCAGGATGTTCGCGGGCTTCACGTCGCGGTGAATGGTCGCGCGCGAGTGCGCGTAGTCCAGCGCGCCCGCGATGGGACGCAGCAGCGAGACGATGCCCAGCGGCTCATAGCGCTGTCCATCGCCGAACATCTTGTCCAGCGTGTCGCCGGCGATGAGCTCCGTGACCACGTATGGCGACTCGCCGTCATAAGCGAGCTCGTAGACGCGCGGTATCGCCTCGTGCTCGAGAGCTGTGTAGGAGCGCAGCTCGAGCATGAAGCGTCGTGAGAAGCTGACGTCGCGCGCCACGCCGGTCCCGATCGTGCGCACTGCCACACGGCGGTGAAGGCGTGGGTGTTCGGCCTCATATACAGAGCCGAGACTGTCGGTATCCAGCTCGCGCAGCAGGCGATAACCGCCGACGTGTTGGTGACCGTTGGTCCCAGGCTTGCTGTCGCTTTCGGGCAGCGCGCCGTTCTCGTGCGGGGCTTCTTGTCCCACGAAACCTGAACTTTAGGCCACCAGGGCGAATTCGGTCACTGCTATCCGAACGGAAATTCTGGTGTCGGCGAGAGGATTTGAACCTCCACGCCCTTTCGGGCACCAGCTCCTAAGGCTGGCGCGTCTGCCATTCCGCCACGCCGACGCCGTCAAACAATACGCACGCCTCAGCGATTTTCGATCTTCACCGGCTCGATGTCATCCGCCGGCTCGAAACCGAACACCTGGGCCAGGAAGCTGAGCTCGCCTTCGAACGCCCGCCGAATGTTCTTGTCCTGCCGGAACCCGTGCTGCTCTCCTTCGAACAGCACGTACGCATACGGCAGATGCTTTTGCCGGCAAGCCTCGACGAATGTCTCGGCCTGGTCTGGCGGCACGATCTTGTCTTCAGCGCCCTGGAAGAGAATCACGGGGCACGTCATGTTGTCGGCGTAATGGATCGCCGACCGCTCTCGATAGACGTCCGCGCGCTCCGGATATGGACCGACCATCCAGTCGCAGTATCGCGACTCGAATTTGTGCGTCTCCTTCACGAACAGCTCGAGGTCGCCGATCCCGTAGTGGCTCGCGCCGGCGTTGTAGAAGTCGCGCTTGGTCAGCGAGAGCAGAACCGTGAAACCGCCTGCAGACCCACCGGTGATCGAGACGCGGTCCCCGTCGACCAGCCCCCGCTCAACCAGGTGGCGCGCGGCGTTGATGCAGTCGTCGACGTCGACCACGCCCCAGTTTCCGTTGAGCCGCTGCCGGTAGGCGCGACCGTAGCCGGACGAGCCGCCGTAGTTGACGTCGACCAGCGCGAAGCCGCGGCTGGTCCAGTACTGGTACTCGAAGGGATACGTCTGGCCCGCGGAGCCGGTCGGCCCGCCATGACAGTGGACCACAAGCGGCGGCTTCTCACCCGCCGGGGCCTCGTGGTCCTGGTTGCGCGGCGCGTAGTAGAACGCGTGCGCGGTCAGACCGTGCTCGGTCGGAAACTCGATCGGTTTCGGGATGCTGAAGTAACCCGATTCGATGTGCGCGGGGTTCGCCACCTTCACGACCTC
>VBGV01000274.1 GCA_005880755.1 Chloroflexota bacterium | reverse complement strand
GCCGATGCCAACGGCCAGCTTTCGCCGCCCAACGGACAGGTCTTCGACGAGGTCTACTTCCCGGTCGATGCCTACATCGACTTCAAGAACACGCAGTGCCATCCCCACAGCATCTTCTGTCCCTATTTCGACCCCGAGCCCCCGCTGGCGAAAGAGATCATCGGCGCCGGGGAGTGGGGCTACGGTTGGTACCGGGCAACCTTCCAGGGCGCGCACGGCAACTACATCGACCTTGGCTTCAACACGTTCGGATGGCGCATCGCCGCCTGCCTCTTCGGAACGCTGTGCGTCCCGAT
>VBGV01000273.1 GCA_005880755.1 Chloroflexota bacterium | reverse complement strand
CATCTTCCCGATCTTTTTCATCCTGGCCTCGTACTACCTGTTTCTGGTCCACATCCAGAGCCGCTCGTTCAACACGTCGATGCTTTCCCTGGTCGCCCTGGGCACCGTCCTGGGCATCGGTATTGCTTCAAAGTGGATCGTCCTCGCCGCGTGGGCCAGCATCGTGCTCCTCCTGGTCGTGCGTATCGTGCTGCGGATCCTGGAAATCGAGTTCGGGCCGGTGGGCTGGCCTTTCCTCTCGTGGCGCCGCGGCCAAGGACCTGCGCTCTCGTCGGTGTACTGGCCCGCGTATCTCGCGGTGGCCGTCATCGCGCTCGTGATCATCCCGCTCGGGATCTATGTCCTGTCCTGGTACCCGTTCTTCGCGCGGGGCCAGTTCCAGAGCCTCACGGACCTGATCAACTACCAGGTCGAGTCGTTCAACTACCACAAGAACCTTCACGCCACGCACCCGTACGGCTCGCCGGCGTGGTCGTGGCCGCTTCTCGCACGGCCGGTTCTGTACTACGCCGAATACACCAACCTTGGGCTCGACGCCTTCACCGGGCAGCCGCTCATCGCTCGCATGTCGAACCTCGGCAACCCCTGGATCTGGTGGACCAGCCTGCCGTGCGTCGCTGCGCTGCCGTACTTCATCGTCAGGCACCGCAGCTTCGCGGCCACCTTGATCCTCCTGGGTTTCATCACCCAGTACGCGCCATGGTTTCTGATCACGCGCGTGCTGTTCATGTACCACATGTTCGGCGGGCTGATTTTCATGGTCCTCGCGGACGCTTTCGTGCTGACCTACCTGGCGGAGAAGCTGAGACCGCCCGGTCGCAGGCTACTGGTCGGCGGCTACCTTGGCATGGCCGTGCTGTTCTTCGGCTACTTCTATCCGAACTGGACGGCGCTGCCGCTCTCCCAGCCGGCCTACTACATCAGCACCGGCACGCCGATCTGGGGGCCGAAGCTCTGGCTTGCTAACTGCAAGCCGAACCTTCCCGCTTCTGAGCCGCAGCTGTTCTGTTGGAATTAGCCGCCGCGTTTTTTCTCGTCGCGTGCGCCGCCACTGGATTCGGCGTCACGTATCTCTCCGGCGTCGCGCTCAAGCTCGAGGAGCGTGTCGCGTTCGGCGTCGTCCTTGGCCCGATGCTGGTGGCAGCTGCGACTTTCCTGCCGTCACTCGCGGTGCGCGACGTCAACTTGTGGACGGTCCTCGGCGGACTCGGCGTCGCTCTCGCGGCAGGCGCGTTCGGTCTGCTTTTCGATCGCGGGCTCGTGGCCGCCGACTGGAGAGACGCGCGGCGCCGGTGGCTCCGTCCCTGGCGTGCGCCAGGTCACCCGTGGCCGTTGCTGGCGGTGGTGGTCGTATGCGGTGTGTGGACGATCCACTTCCTGCACCAGGCGTACGTCTACACGCCGGCGGGGTTGTACTCCGGCTACATCAACATCTGGGGCGACTGGGCGGCGCACCTGAGCTTCACCGGCTCATTCGCCTACGGCCACAATTTCCCGCCCGAGTATCCGATCGACACCGGCCACCGGATGGGCTACCCGTTCATGATCGACTTCCTCGCCGCGGACCTGGTTCCGCTGGGCCTGTCGCTCACCCAGTCGATCACAGCGACGAGCGCGATGCTCGGGCTCGCGTTCCCGATGGTCCTCTACCTGGCCGCGCTCCGGTTCACCGCTGGCCGCGCCGCCTCGACCATGGCGGTGTTCGTTTTCCTGCTCAGCGGCGGTCTCGGTTTTGTGTATCTCATCTCCGACCTGCAGCACGGCGGGCTGGCGGTCCTGGCGCATCTGCCGCGCGAGTACACGCTCAATCGCGATGTGAACTTGCAATGGCTCAACCCGGTGCTCGCTTACCTCGTGCCGCAACGTTCGACCCTGTTCGGGTTCAGCCTGGTGATGATCCTGCTCGTCGTGATCTGGATCGCGATCCGGCAGGAGTCGGGATGGCGGCCGTTCGTCTTCGCGGGCGTGGTCGCGGGCCTGATGCCCGTGTTTCACGTCCACGCCTACGGCACCGTCGTCGCCCTGTCCGCGTTCTGGGCGGTGTTCAACCTCCGACGTGAGTGGTTGGGGCTTTTCATCCCGGCGCTCGTGATCGGCGTCCCGGTCGTCCTGTGGATGTTGCCTCCCGACAACACGAGCGTTTGCGGCGACCTGGCGGCGATCCATGGGTTCTGCATCCAACCGGGCTGGCTTTCGTTCACCGACTGGCAGCGCAATGGCGTGTGGTTGTTCGGCTTCGACTTCGGTGGATTCTGGATCTGGAACACGTCGCTGTTGCTTCCACTTTTGATCGTGGGCCAGGCGCTCGGGCGTTGGTTTCCGACCGCTTTTCCGAAATGGTTTGCCCCGATGTGGCTGTGGTTTGTGGTCCCGAACATCGTGGTCCTCCAGCCCTGGCCCTGGGACAACACCAAGTTCTTCGTCTTCTGGGCGCTGCTGGGCAGCGTCGTGGTCGGCGGCGTCCTGGCCGGGCTGCTGCGCCTAGGGCCGCTCACCGCGGTCGTCGCCGTCGCGATGATGGTCTTGCTCGGGCTGTCGGGAGCCCTCGACCTGGCGCGGGCGTCCGACTTCGACCAGAGCAAGGTTCTGTTCACCGACCCTGGCGGCATCAAGGTCGCGGACTGGGTGCGGCGCAACACGAGCCCGACCGCCGTCTTTGCCGTGGCCCCCGAGCACAACAGTCCCATCCCGACGTTGGCTGGTCGCCGCGAGCTCATCGGCTATCCAGGCTGGCTGTGGACGTACGGGCTCGCCGACTATGTCCAGAAGACAGACGACGACAACAAGATTCTCCAGGGCGACCCTGCGGCCCCGGACCTCGTGCGTAAGTACGGCATCGACTACGTGATGATCGGCCCGCAGGAGATCCCGCGTGGCGCCAATCGCGCCTACTGGGAGCAGCACGGCACAGTCGTCTACGACGACGGTGAGTACGCGGTTTACCGCGTGCGGTAGGCTCGGCGGTTACGGCGCCGGGATACTGATCGGCGGACGCTCCGGGCCGGCGGGCTTGGGCGCCGGCGTCTCGTTGTTCGATGCGAGCACTTCTTCGAGCCGCCTGGCGAGTCGCTTCA
>VBGV01000272.1 GCA_005880755.1 Chloroflexota bacterium | reverse complement strand
TGCGGTCAGTTTATGCCCGGGCCGGTTCGAGCTCCAGGATGACGATGCCGGACTTGAATCGCTTCGTCTCCCTCAGGTCGAGCGGTCTCCGCGCAGCGTCGTCATCGAACAGCCGCATACCCCTGCCGAGGACGCCGTCGAGCGAGAGGTACTCAGTTGCAACCAGTCTCATTTCTCAGCCTCCTGTAAGAGTCTTGTCGTTTTGTTAGACGATGGGCGTGCGGTGAACTCATCGTTGCCACTCTTTGACGCCGTGATTTCGCGCCGAACAATGCTCCTCGGCTTGGGCGCGATCGTGGCCGCGTGCACGGGCCGAAGTCCTACCGGTTCTGTTGGCTCCCCCTCACCGTCGCCTTCGTCAACTACCACGCCAACGACGACGCCTGCATGCGTCGTGACTCCATCCGAGACCGAGGGGCCGTACTTCGTGGACGAGCGACTCAACCGCTCCGACATCACGACTGATCCGTCGAACGGGTCCACGCGAAACGGCGCGCCGCTGAACCTCACTTTCCAGGTGTCCCGGGTCGGCACTGGCGGGTGCAACGCTTTGAGCGGTGCGCAGGTCGATGTCTGGCACTGCGACGCGGCTGGGGTCTATTCGGACGTCGCCGCGCAGTCGACCATCGGCCGACGGTTTCTCCGCGGCTACCAGGTAACTGACACCGACGGCATCGCGAAGTTCACAACGATCTATCCCGGGTGGTACACCGGGCGGGCGGTGCACATCCATTTCAAGGTTCGGACGTTTTCCGGCGCGACGAAGAGCTACGAGTTCTCATCACAGCTGTTTTTCGACGAGGCCGTCACTGACGCCGTCTACAAGACAGCGCCCTACAACTCGAGGCCGAGTCGTGACACGCGCAACCAGGCCGACATGGTCTACACGTCCAACGGAAACAGCGGCGCGATGCTACTTGTAAAGCCCACACCGAGCGGTTCGGGCTATGCCGCAGCGTTCGCCATCGGTCTCCACCTCTAGGCAGGCTCCGTCGGCGAAATCAATTGATTAAAGAACTACCCACTTGATACTAAATTTGACCCAGTAGAACGCGAGCCAGGCGGTCCTCCGTTGCCTACTATCGCGGCTGACAAGGGGTCGGGACGTGCGACACCGCGACGCAGCCCAGAGCCAATCAGCGATCGGCCGGAAGACGGTCAGGACGATTTGGGCCCTGCCCCTGCTCGCCGCCGGAGCGGCTTGCGCGGGCTTCCTCCTGACGACCACCTCGAGCCTCGCCGTCGGGCGATTGGAGCCGAGCGCGCCGCTGGTCTCGCCGCTGCCCACGCCCTCCCTGCCGGCGCTTCCCACTCCGACCCTGCCCGCGGTCACTCCTCCCCTGACGACACCCTCGGCCCCCCCAGTTACTCCGCCGGCGGTCCCTACGCCGCCGGCGGTCGCCACGCCGAGCCTCCCGGTTTCGCTCAGCCCCGCCCCAGCGACTCCGTCGGTGCCGCCGCTCAGCTCATCGCCCACGCCCAGCGCCACCCCGGTGAGCGCCGGCGCTCCGGCCGGTGGGACCAGCGCGGGCGGCGGTGGCGGTTCCGGCGGTGGCCCCGGCCACGGAGTGAAGGTTCCGTTCACCAGCCTGGTGATTGCATCGCCCCTGGACGCCGCCCTGCTGGCCGCCGTCGCGGTGCTCCCCCTGCTGCTTGCGATCTGGCTCCTCACGTTCGGCCGCACGTGGACCGAAGCTCGACGGTCGCGTGAGGCCCACATCCGCCTTGCGATCGCCAGCGACCTGGGCCTCCGCCCACGTGAGGTCGTCTCCGTCAGCACCAAGGCGCTTTTCAAGCTGCGGGAAGAGGCGGCTTTCGATGAGCTCACTGGCGTCCTTCGGCGCGCCGCCGGGATCTCGGCCCTCGATCGGGAGATCGCTCGCGCCCGGCGGCAGAAGAGCCCTCTCTCCATCGCGTTCCTCGACGTCGACGGGCTGAAGCAGGCCAACGACGCGCGCGGGCACAAGGCGGGTGACGAGCTCCTGCGGGGCCTCGCCAACACCCTGAAGACCGACCTGCGCGGCCAGGACCTCGTCCTTCGGTACGGCGGCGACGAGTTCGTCTGCGTCCTTCCCGACACGGTCGCCGACGCGGCCCGGGCCAAGCTCAGCTGGATCCAGGCCGAGGCGGAGAAGGTGGGCATCGCCTTCAGCGCCGGCGTGGCTCAGCTGGAGCGAGCAGACGACGTCGTGAGCCTGCTCGGCCGCGCGGATCAAGAGATGTATGCCGTCAAGGCCAGGCGGGGCGTGGTCCGAGACCTGCGTTTGGGCGTCGTCGGCGGCGGAGGCCGCAGGCAGGCGCAGGG
This sequence comes from Chloroflexota bacterium, assembly GCA_005880755.1. Classification (GTDB taxonomy): domain Bacteria; phylum Chloroflexota; class Dormibacteria; order Dormibacterales; family Dormibacteraceae; genus 40CM-4-65-16. The sequence goes on along the minus strand of VBGV01000272.1, from coordinate 3,781 downwards.
CTAGGCAATGCGGGACTTGACATTCGGGAGTGATTAGGGTTTAGTGGGTCACAACCCGACAAACGGGAGGTACAGGAATGTTAATGGTGGCCTCGTCGGCGATGGCTCTGGCGGCGGCAACTCGTAAGTGACTTCCCCCCTACCCCGCCCAGGCCGGCGCTCCCCCGCCGGTCTGGGAACAATCTCGGGCTCCGCGAGGTCGGCGAGCGAGCACGTGGATCTCGAGGCCGGGACGGACGACTACGGCGCGGACCAGGTCATCTACTCGCTGGCAGCTGCGGCCGAAGCGAGGGACCCCTACACCGAGGCTCATGCGCAGAGGGTCGGTCAATCGGCGAGGCGGATCGGGGCGCGGATGGGCCTTTCGCCAGGGCAACAGGAGACGCTTTATCGCGGCGGCATCATCCACGACATCGGCAAGATCGGAATCCCCGACGCGATCCTGCTCAAGCCTGGAGAGCTCGACTTCGAGGAGCAGATCAAGATGCACCTGCATCCGGTCATCGGCGAAAGCATCGTCGCGCCCTTGAAATCCAGCGCGGACCTGCGACCGATGATCCGCCATCACCACGAGCGCTACGACGGGACGGGATATCCGGACAGGCTGGCCAGTGACGAGATCCCCCTGCTGGCACGCATCGTGTCGGTGTGCGATGCCTACGACGCGTTGATCAACGACCGGCCGTACCGCGAGAGGCTGTCGCAGGACGAAGCGTTCGTCATCCTGCAGAGCGGAGCGGGCCGGCAGTGGGACCCGCAGATCGTGAAGCTTGTCGTCGACGAAGCTCGCAGGGAGGCGGCCCTGGTCGAGACGAGCATCGATTGATGCCGGAAGGCAGGCGGATCCTGGTCGTCGACGACGATCCCGCCAGCTGCGAGCTCGTGGCTTATTTCCTGAAGTCGAGGGGCTACCGGGTGGCGGTCGCGCCCGATGGTGACAGGGCATTGAACGTCCACATGGAGAACGACATCGAGCTTGTGATCCTCGACGTCCACATGCCGACCCACGACGGGATCCAGGTCCTCGCGATGATCCGTGAGAGGCACCGTAAGCAACCCATCAAGGTGCTCGCCCTCACCGGAGATGAGTCCGTGGACGTCCGCGCATCGCTCGAGCGCGAGGGCATCAACGGATACCTCACCAAACCAGTGAACCTCGAGAGCCTCGGCGAGGAGGTGGCCCGTTTGATGGCGGGTCATACCGACCAGCACCACGATGGCCTTTACCGCCGGTCACTCGACCGGCCCGTGCACCGGCACGACTGGTGACGGGCTAGAGCGCGTTCAGGATCGCGGAGGCGAATGCTTGCGCAGACTCCACCGGGACAAAGTGACCGACGCCTGCCAGTAACGTGACGGTGGCGTGGCTGAAGTAGTCGGGGACGCGGTCGCTCCACGCCTGCGGAAACAGCGGGTCGTGCTCGGGCCAGAGGATCGAGGTCGGGGTCGAGATTCGCTCTTGCGGCGCTGGCGTCTGCTCGTTGAGGCTACGGGCCACGGTGCCGGACCCGGCCCGATACCACGCGATCGATGCGGTGAACGCGCCTGGCTGCGAATAGTTCTTGGTGAGGGCCGTCGATCAGCTCGGAGGCGAGGTCGAGGTGATGGAAGTGCTGGTACCAGAACTCGCGCTGAAGGTCGGGGTCCAGCACGCGCCGGCCCGCGCCGGGGACGGGTGGGCAGATCACGATCGCGCGGATGCGGCCAGGCGCTTCGCGGGCGATCGTCTGCGTGATGCGGCTGCCGATGTCATAGCCGGCGATCACCGGATCCGCCAGGCCCAGCTCGTCGATCAGACCGAGGATGCTGCGCGCCTGCGCCGCGGCGGAGTACGCAGTGACGGGGTCGATTGGGTGCTTGTCCGACTCGCCGAATCCACGCAGGTCGGGGACGATCACTTCCGCGTTTGCCTCGAGGAGCGGCACCACGTGGCGGTAGTCGGCGCGATCGCCGGGCCATCCGTGGAGGAGCACCACCGCGGGGCCACTGCCGGCGCGGTCATACGCCAGCCGGAATCCATCCACCGGCGAGGAGCGCGGCACTAGTCTCGGGGTCGCGCGAGATCCGACAGGTCGTGCATGGCCGACCTGGTCGCCGGATATAGGTCTCGATAGATCGCGTAGTACTCGTCGTAGAGGATCCGCCGGTCGGTCGTCGGCTCGCACACCTCGGGCCGGAGACTGATCCCCGCGCAGGCTTCTGCGATCGATCCGAACACACCCGCGGCCACGCCGGCCAGGAGCGCAGCCCCATAAGCCGGACCTTCGTCCGCGGTCGTGCGGACGACCGGACGCCCCAACACGTCGGCAAGGAGCTGGCGCCAGAAAGGACTTCGGCCGCCGCCGCCCGTGACCCTGATTTGCTCTGGGTCGGCGCCGAGCGCGACGATGATCTCCAGCGCGTCGCGGAGGCTGTAAGCCACGCCTTCCATCACAGCGCGCGTGAGATGACCCAGGCCATGTCTCGAGGTGAGGCCGACGAAGGCGCCGCGCGCCCGCGGATCGAGGTGTGGCGTGCGCTCACCGGTCAGGTAAGGCAAGAAGACCAGGCCTTCCGCGCCCGGCGGGGTCTGCTCCGCGAGCGCCGACAGCTCTTCGTAGTCGCCTTTTCCGACCAGGTCGCGCCACCATCTCAGAGAGCCGCCCGCAGCGAGTGTCACGCCCATCAAGTGGTAGCGATTCGGGACGGCGTGGCAGAAGGCGTGGACTCGCCCGGAGGGGTCGGTCGCGATTGCGTCTGAGTGCGCGAACAGGACACCGCTGGTCCCGATCGAGCAGCTGGCCAGTCCGTCTCTGACGATCCCATTGCCCACCGCGGCGGCCGCGTTGTCGCCGGCGCCGGCGGCGACGGGGATGTTTCGCGGCAGCCCGAGGTCCGTCGCGATTTCATTTGTCGCCTCGCCGGTGCGCTCGGGGCTTTCATGGACCTGGGGCAGCCAGTGCGCGGGAATGTCGAGCGATTGCAGGATCTCGCTCGACCACGTCCGAGCCTTGAGGTCGAGGAGCAAGGTGCCCGACGCGTCTGAAGCGTCGGTCGCTTTTTCCCCCGTCAGCTTGAGTCGGATGTAGTCCTTGGGCAGGAGGACCGTGGCCACCCGCTCGTAGGCCGTCGGCTCCTCATCGCGCAGCCACAGGATCTTCGGCGCCTGGAAACCTGTCAGGGCGGGATTGCCGGTGATCTCCGTGAGCCGCCTCGCGCCGACGCGCTCGGTGATCGCCTGGCATTGCGCCTCGGTGCGCTGGTCGTTCCACAGCAGGGCCGGCCGAATCACCGCGTCTTTGTGATCGAGGAAGACCGCGCCGTGCATCTGCCCCGCGAGCCCGATGCCGCTCACGGCGCGGCCGGCCCTGGCGGCCACGCTGGCGATCACGCGCCGGCTCGCCTCCCACCAGTCTTCCGGCCGCTGCTCCGACCAGCCAGGCTGCGGCGTGTACAGCGGATACTCTTCGCTCGCGTCGGCGACGAGATCCCCGCGGTCATCGATCGCGACGCATCGAACGCCTGTGGTCCCGATGTCGAGGCCGAGGAGTTTCGTCATGCGTTCCTGACAGACTGGCACGGTGCGGGGATTCGCGTTGGGCCTGCTCGTAATCGTCGGCGTCGCGCTGACGGTTCTCTCGATCCGGCCGGGCGGCCTGCGGCGCCAGCTCCGTCTGGCCGCACGCCGCTTTCGGATCGTGCTGGTGCTGGGCGGCATCTGGATGTTGGGATCGCTGATCATCCGGCTCGCGTTCCCAAACGGACCGGTGTCGGACTACGGCCCGGCTGTAATCGCGATTGT
>VBGV01000271.1 GCA_005880755.1 Chloroflexota bacterium | reverse complement strand
CTGAAGCCCGCGGGGACGCTGCTCGCGACGACGGTCAAGGTCATCGCCGGCTGGACGGTTCCCTGCAGCGCGACCGCTGCGGCCGCCCCATTGGTCGAGTAACCAACCACCGTTGCGGTCCCGTCCGCCCACTGTGAGAGGGACTGCCCAGACGTCGAGCTGTTGCCGCACGTCCCGCTGCCGGTTGGTCCCGGCTCCTGGTACTGAACCGTGCCCGTCGTCGTGGTTCCCGTGGTGGTGTTGGTCAGGGTCACGGTCTCAGGGATTTGGATTCCTGCGGAAACGGAGCCGGACGCGGGTGCACCGGCGACGGTCGACTGGCACGAGGTCAACGATCCCGAGAAGCTGTACGCGAACGGTTGACTGGTCGAGCTCAGGCCGGGATTGAGGTTGGCCACCCCCTGGAGCTGACACGCACCTGCGGTCGCCGAGGCGGCAGAGCTCCCGGCCGCGGCGACGACGGACAGCAGCGAGACCAGGCCGGCCACCAGGAGGGCGCGAGAGAGCAATCGGAATCGCATGAAGCTGACCTCCGCGTCGAATTCCCCCTCCGGAGTTCCCCCTTAAAGGTGATCAACGCGCATCTCGGCAAAAGCGGCTAAATAGCCGCTAAATCAGCTAAAGGCCGCCGGGGAGGCGGCCGCCGCAGTCGCCCTGGGCCGCCACCGGCACCATGCTGCCGTTGGCGACGTTGGCCAGCCGCGGCTGATGCTGTGGATCGCCGCCCGACAGGACGTGGGTGTCATCGACCCATGTGCAAGCGAACATGCCGGCCATCGACACGCTGGCGCCCTGAATGGATGTGCCATTGTTGTCGACCAGCGCGACACGGCTGCCGTCAGGCGACAAGAGCTGAAACTCGGGTCCGGGCACCGCGAAGCTGCGCACCGTTCCCGCCGTCCAGTTGAGGACCTTCGACTGGGCACCATCCCAGCAGATGTCGCCGGCCGGCGAGGCTGGTCCGACGATTGGACACGCGGTCAAGTCGCCTATGGTGAAACGACGCGTCGCGCTCGCCGGATCGATCACATGCAGTTCCTGGATCCCGCAACAGAACGGTCCGCCGCCCTGCGTGCATGAGGGGACCACCGCGACCACGAGATTGTTGATGCCGTGCCAGCCGATCGGCCACAGCGTCCTGGCGCCGGTGCGGTTGTAAATATCCAGATGATTGCCGCCGCCGTTGAGATCTTCGACGTAGAGCCTCGTGGACGCACCGCTCGCGGTGTAGTCGTTGACGATCACCGCGATTCGCTGGTCATCTGGGCTGACCGCAAACATGCTCCTCCGCGAAGCAGTCCCTGCGGGCACGGTCGTTGCTCGACCTGCGTCACCGTTGGGAGCGATGAACCGGACCACTCCTTGCGCATCCATGTAATAGGCCCGCGAGTTGGAGGTGCTGACCGGCTCCGGCACGGGCGCGCCTGCGGCGTTGGCGCAGGAGACGACGGCGGGAGTGCTCGTCTCGGCTGACGCCGCGACCTTGCCGTCCACCGCGACGAGGGCGACCGTGTACGAGCTGGCGCTCAGGCTGCTCACGAGCACGCCATAAGCGCCGGTGACCGGCTGGGGCGCCGGGGTCGAGCCGGCCTGCGACGTCGGAGACGCGTTTGGCGTGGGCGATCCGGCAAGGGGTGTGGGCGAGTGGCCGGCCGCATTGTTGGGGCCGCCGCCGCACGCCGCGGCCGTGGCCAAGGCGAGCAACACGGCCGCCGACCGCCATGGCCTCCCAGGTGCAGAGACGCGGGGCTGCGTTCCCATCAGCAAGGGCAACGACTGTGCGCGCGCCGAGTTACGTTTTCCGGTACCATCCACGCTCTGAAGCAGGGCGCCGGCCCTCACCCCCAGGGTTCGACTCAAAAGGGTTGCCTGAAGCGGACGGCCGGTGTGCTGTCCGTTTTGTTTTTTGATGGAGGACTAGAGCAACACTGAATTTGGTCGAGGTAGCGTCCCATACCGTTTAAAGAGCTGAGGATCAACGATCAGATCCGGAGCTCCGAAGTGCGTCTGATCGACGACCAGAACAACCAGCTGGGCGTGCTTTCACTGGATGCCGCACTCCGGATCGCAAACGAGAAGGGGCTCGACCTCGTCGAGGTGGCGCCGCAAGCGAGCCCCCCCGTCTGCCGCCTGATTGACTACGGACGCTACAAGTTCGAGACCGTCAAGAAGGAGAAAGACCAGCGCCGCAAGCAAAACGTCACCAAGCTGAAGGAGATGAAGCTTCGGCCGAAGGTCGCCGAGCACGATTTCCAGACCAAGTTCAAGGGTTTGCGTCAGTTCCTCGAAGCAGGAGAGAAGGTCAAGGTGACGATCATGTTCAGGGGCCGCGAGATGGTCCACCAGGATATCGGTAGGCGGATCCTCGATCGCGTCGCGGATGACGCCAAGCCGTTCGCGGTCGTCGAGCGCCAACCGCTGCTCGAGGGTAGAAACCTCTTCATGATCCTGGCGCCGACACGTCAGGCGGCAGCGAAGGAGGCCCAGCCGACCAGTGCCTAAGATCAAAACCCAGAAGGGCATCGCCAAGCGCGTGCGCGTGACTCGGAACGGCAAGCTCGTGAGGCGCAACTCCTGGATGAGCCACCGCCTCCACCAGAAGTCCAAGAAGCACAAGCGCAAGGACCACACAGAGCAGCCGGTTTCCAAGGCTGACCGCAAGACGATCCGCCGCGCGCTGGGGATCTAGAGACATGGCCAGGGTTAAGCGCGGCGTCCCGGCGCATCGCCGCCACAAGGCGATCCTCGATCGCGCCAAGGGTTTCCGCCTTTCCAAGAAGCTGCTCTTCCGGCCCGCCAACGAAGCGGTCCTGCACGCGCTGGCGTATGCGTTCCGCGACCGCCGTCGCCGCAAGCGCGAGATGCGTCAGCTGTGGATCGCGCGCATCAACGCCGCCTCGCGGCAGTCGGGCCTGCCGTACAACAAGCTGATGCACGGCCTTCGCCAGGCCGGAGTGGAGATCGACCGCAAGATGCTGGCTGACCTGGCCGTGCGCGACAGCGGTTCCTTTGCTCGGCTGGTGGAGGTTGCTAAGAAAGCCCTCTGAACCAGACCCAACCTGCTGGGAAGGGGAGCAGGAGCGCTTGCCCCGCCGCCAGGCGGGGTGGGCTTTGCCCACGCTCCGATGAGGGGAAACCGGCCGGTTTCCCCTCATGTTTCTGACCAGCTAATCAGTAGCCCGGACAACGAGGTCGTCCGCCGTTTGCGGCGCCTCGCCCACCGGCGCGAGCCAGGTTTCGTCCTCCTGGAAGGTCCGCGCGTGCTCGCCGAAGCGAAGGCCGCGGGGTTGGAGTTCGACCTGATCGCGGTGCGGGAGGGCGACAAGCTGCCGTTCCACTCCGAGTCGCGTGTGACCCTGACCGCAGCGGCGTTTCGGGCCGCGACCCAGACCGTGACGCCGCAAGGCTCCATCGCGATCGCGCGGATCCATGAGACATCGGTGTCCGAAGCGATCGAGGCCGCACGAAAAGCTCGTTGGCCCCTCGTGGTGCTGGATCGGGTCCAGGACCCGGGCAACGTCGGCGCGATCTGCCGCACGGCGGCGGCGGCGGGTGCACCTGCTCTGGTGGTGCTTCCGGGCAGCGCGGATCCATATGGCCCGAAGGCGGTCCGGGCTTCCGCCGGCAACGTGTTCCGGCTCCAGGTCGCAAAGGCGCAGTGGAAGGACCTCGGAGGCCTCGAAGGTTACGGGGCTTCGCCGTCCGGCGGCGCACCGCTGGCCGAGGCGCCGATAGAGTCTGCGGGGATGATCGTGCTCGGCAGCGAGGCGCATGGGCTCTCGCGTACTGACCTGAAGCTCGTGACTGTGCCACTGACCGAGGGCGTCGAGTCGCTCAACGTGGCGGCCGCGGCAGCGCTGATCCTCTTCGAGATCCGGCGACGGTTGGCGGCATGAGCGATCCGAACGCGTTGACGAGCGAAGCGCTCGCGGCGATCGGCAAAGCCCAGACGCCGGCCGATCTCGAGCGGATCGAAACCGAGTACCTCGGGCGCAAGAGCGGCCACGTCAGCCGTCTTCTGTCCAACATCGGCCAGCTCCCTCCGCAGGAGAAGGCGGCGCTCGGCAAGTCCGCCAACGAAGCCAAGCGCAACATCGAGGCCGCGCTGGCTGCGCGGCGCGCGGAGCTCGACGCCGCACGGATGGCGGACCTCGCCGAGACCGAGGCGATCGACATCACGTTTCCCGGTCCGCCGTTGGGCCGCGGCCACATCCATGTCCTGACCCAGGTTCGACGCCAGATCGAGACCGTGCTCGAGTCGCTCGGCTACCAGGTCGAGCTCGGACCTGAGGTCGAAACCGAGTGGTACAACTTCGAGGCGCTCAACATCACTGCCGGCCATCCCGCGCGTGAGAACTGGGACTCCTTTTACTTCAGCCCTGAGCTTCTGCTGCGTGCGCACACGTCGCCGGTGCAGATACGCGCGATGCAGCGCATCAAGGAACCGCCGATCTACATCATCACCCCAGG
>VBGV01000270.1 GCA_005880755.1 Chloroflexota bacterium | reverse complement strand
CGCCCAGAGAAAAGTCGAGTACCGTGACGGCGGCAGCAGTGGTGCCTGCCTCGTCAATGTCGAGCCGTGTTTTGTGGATCACCCCGGATATCCAGAATTCGCCGGCAACCCCGGATAGTCCGGAGAAGTCCGCCCCTGGATGGAAGGCTAGACGCATTCCCATGCCGGCAAGGTGCTCTGCCAGGTTTTGGTCGTAGCCAATCCGTACGCGTGGTAGGGCGAGCAGGTCCTGGCGCTTTCTGAGTGAGGGTCGGATCGCAGAAACGAGGTCCGGTCTCGCCAGGCGCTGAAACCCGCCAAGGGGAAGATGCCGATCCGGAAGGACGATCAAGAACTCGAAACGCAACCCCTGGCACCGCATGCTCAGCGCCTGGTACCCGCGGTGCTCGGTGTACGGAAATACGCCGGTCCTTCTCATCAGTGGAGCCTGCAATTGCTTCCCGGATGCGGTCGTAAACCGTTCGATTCTAGTCAGGTCCGGGAAAAAGGGGTCTATCCACTTGGCTCGGAAGAAGACCGCATTCACGAGGTAAAGCAGCTTGTCCGGGTCGATCGACTCCACCACCATTGGAATTCGCCCATCCGTCGCGGCACCGGCCCATTGATTGATGATCCCAGCAGCATGCGGATCCTTGAAGTCGAGGTTTTGAACCTCGGCACCATACGCCTCCCGCATCGACACTGCGTAGCGTTCTGAGAGAGGAAACGCTCGATCGGCCCACAGCGAGTTGACGAGATCAAGTTCGACGGCACGCCCGGGATCACGCAGCCTGGCCGCCAACTTGACTAGCTCGCCCTGTGGGTCCTCAGCCGGATCAAGGCCAAGGGTTCTCAGGATGGCGTCGCGGGTGGGACCAATCGCGCCGGCGGCCGCCATGCCGAGCGCCACCGTGGCGCTCACGGGCGAGATCAGGACGTTATCGCCAGGGCCCTCCAGCAGATGCCGCAGCAAGGCCATCCCGAACGCTTCCTTCGTCGCCGAAAGCCGCACACCCCACCTCTTGCACGCCTCAGTCGGAGCAATCGAGTTCTGAGCGGACGGTCCGCCGGCGCTTGGCAGACGGCTGTAGGCGCCTCATTACGGAACTCTAGTCGTCATCGAATTAGCGCTGACCTACCTGCCTGAGACGGATTGCGATTAGCTTCTTGACGAGCGCCTTGGGGAGTGGCCGCTCGATCGGAAACTGCAAGGCACCCTTGGACGTCACGTAGCCGGCGACGTAATCATGTATCTCGGCAAATGCGGAACCACTGTGCGGCAGGTAGCTGAGGTGGTTCTTGAACGCGGCGAATCCAGCAATGACCTTGCCCCGGAGTCGGTACGCGGGCATCCCATACGAGATGCCCTCTTCCGCTTCGGGAACGATGCTACGAATGGTCTGCCGCAGCTCTTGCAGGGTGGTCCGTTTGGGCTCCTCGAGATTCGCCAAATACTCGTCAACCTCTTGTTGCGACATGAGATCAATTCTGCACAGCTTGCGAGGGTGGTGTCCCCACCCCGCTCGCCGCCTACGCCTTAGCCAAAGTTGCAGTCGAGGGTGACCTTTGCGAGGGCGCTCTCGAGAACGGCCAGCTCCTGGTCGTCCAGCTTGGTAAGGAATAGATCGGAAACTCCGCGTATGTGGACCGGAGCTGCCACGGTCAGACGGGCCAATCCGGACTTTGTCAACTGGACCACGACACCGCGCCCGTCGGCATCGGCGTGGGCACGACGCACCATGCCTTCGTGAGCGAGCCGGGTGACGCGCCGAGTCATGCCGGAGCGCGAGATGAGAGCGTGGTCCGCCAGCTCTGTCATCCGCAGCGAACCTCCAGCAATGGCCAGCTGAGCCAGCACGTCGAAGTCCGCCAGGGCCAGACCGGTCTTGCTTTCGAGATCGGTCTCAAGCTGGCGCAAAAGCGTGGCGTGGGCCCGGAGCAGCGCGTCCCACGCCTGCAGGCCGCGCCTGCCCGGCACCTCCCTCGCCAGGATCCGATCCAAATGTGCAGCGGCGTCCGGTTTTGAAGGTACTTGCATATGCAATCACCAGAAGGTAGAATGCTTGTGTTTGCAAGTATATCGATTACCGGAAGGAGGCTGCGGATGATCAAAGAAGTCGAAGTCGACCCGGATGGATCGCTTACCCGGCGGTGGGGCACCAGGGCGAACGACGTCCGAGTGAAAAGAACCATGGCCGCCCTCGAGGCGAATGGAATCACGGTCCTCCGGGCGTCGGACGCCGCCGCGGCAAAGCGGATCGTCCTGGACCTCATCCCGGACTCCTCCCCGGTGCACCAGGGGGCATCGCAAACGCTCGACGTGCTGGGTATCACGTACGAGATCGAAAAGTCCGGTCGCTACGCGGCGCTCCGCCCGCGGATCTGGAGCATGGATCGGGAGACCGAGGCCCACGAGATTCGCCGCCTCGGCGCGGCGCCGGATGTCATGCTCGGGAGCGTCCATGCGGTCACTGAGACCGGGTCGCTGCTCGCGGCTTCCATGAGCGGCAGCCAGCTCGGGCCTTATGTCAGCGGCGCCGGACGAGTCATTCTCGTCGTCGGGACGCAGAAGATCGTGCCCGACCTCGACGAAGGTCTGCGCCGCATCAACGAATACGCGTATCGGCTAGAAGACGCCCGCGCCCAGGCTGCGTATGGCATACATAGCGCGGTGAACAAGCTTCTCGTTATCAACCGGGAGATCACCCCGGGGCGGATCACGGTGGTGTTGGTCGACGAGGTGCTCGGTTTTTAGATGCCCCGGACAGAAGCACGCCCGACTACATCAGCCCTGGCAATCCCTAAATCGACGCTGGGCGTTGGCATCGTCGGAGTCAGCCCCGTCCGGGGCTGGGCCGCCACCGCCCATATCCCGGCACTGCGCGCGCTGCCGGGCTACGAGATCCGGGCACTCAGCGCGCGTAGCGCAGAATCCGCGCGCGCAGCAGGCGAAATGTTCGGGGTCAGCGCGGTGTTCTCAGACCACGAGCAGTTGGTGACCAGGCCAGACATCGACGTGGTCGCCGTTACGGTCAAGGTCCCGCACCATCGAGAGCTCGTCTCCGCCGCACTTGCCGCCGGCAAGGCCGTCTACTGCGAGTGGCCCCTTGGCCGCGACCTGGACGACGCGCGAGCGATGGCCGCGCTCGCTGCCAAGCAGGGGGTGCGCACGGTCGTCGGGTTGCAGGCCCGCCAGGCCCCGGCGATCGAGTTCGTCCAACAGCTGCTCCGAGATGGATACGTCGGCGAGGTCCTGTCAACGACCATGGTCGGACTCTCGATCCCGGGCGACGTGGTGGGACGGCCCAACGCCTACATGCTCGACAAGACAAACGGGGCCAACCTGCTCACGGTCCCCGTCGGCCACAGCCTGGACATGCTGAATTACGTGCTGGGCGAGTTCGTCGACCTGTCAGCCGTGTCGGATCTTCGCAGGCCACTGGCCACCATCGAAGAGACCGGGGAGCGGATCGTGAAGACGGCAGCCGACCAGATCGCGGTGATCGGCACCCTCACGTCCGGGGCGACTGCCAGCGTCCACATCCGTGAGGCAGTGGCCGGCGGTACCGGGTT
>VBGV01000269.1 GCA_005880755.1 Chloroflexota bacterium | reverse complement strand
CGATGGTGATCAGCGGCCTGCGAACGTCCGACACGGCTGACAGGTCGGCAAACTCGCCCAGTACGTAACTGAGAATGTCCAGGCTGTGGCCGAAGGGGACCGTGAGCAGGTTGGCTCCGTTTGTCTTGTCGAGCATGTAGGCGTTGGGCTGGACCAGGGCGTCGCCCGCGACCGACACTCCGACCATGGTCGTTGACAGGACCTCGCCGACGTATCCATCTCGGAGCAGCTGTTGGACGAACTCGATCGCCGGGGCCTGGCGTGCTTGCAACCCGACGACCGTGCGCACTCCCTGCTCGGCGGCGAGCCCGGCCATCGCTCGGGCGTCGTCGAGGTCGCGGCCGAGAGGCCACTCGCAGTAGACGGCCTTGCCTGCGGCAAGTGCAGCCGAGACGAGCTCTCGATGGTGCGGGACCTTGACCGTCACAGCGACAACGTCGATGTCGGGTTGGGTCACCAGCTGCTGGTGGTCCGCGAACACGGCGCTGACTCCGAACACCTGGCCCACTGCGCGCGCGGACTCCGCGCTGCGCGCGCTGAGGGCTCGGATCTCGTAGTTCGGCAGTGCACGAAGTGCCGGGATATGGGCGGTGGCAGCCCAGCCCCAGACTGGGCTGACCCCGATGATCCCAACCCCCAGCGTCGATTTAGGGATTGTTAGGGCCGATGTCGTCTCAAGTGCTTCTGTCGGGGGCATTTAGAAACCGAGTACCTCGTCGACCAACACCACAGTGATCCGCCCAGGGGTGATCTCACGGTTGATAACGAGAACCTTGTTGACCGCGCTGCGTATGCCATACGCAGCCTGGGCGCGGGCGTCTTCGAGCCGATACGCGTATTCGTTGATGCGGAGGAGACCTTCCTCGAGGTCGCGCACGATCTTCTGCGTCCCGACGACGAGAATGACTCGTCCGGCGCCGCTGACATAAGGCCCGAGTTGGCTGCCGCTCATCGAAGCCGCGAGCAGCGACCCGGTTTCAGTGACCGCGTGGACGCTCCCGAGCATGACATTGGGCGCCGCGCCCAGGCGGCGAATTTCATTGGCTTCGGTCTCGCGATCCATGCTCCAGATCCGCGGGCGGAGCGCCGCATAGCGACCGGACTTTTCGATCTCGTACGTGATACCCAGCACGTCGAGCGTTTGCGAGGCGCCCTGGTGCACGGGGGAGGCGTCAGGGATGAGGTCAAGGACAATCCGCTTTGCCGCGGCGGCGTCCGACGCCCGGAGGACGGTGATTCCATTCGCCTCGAGGGCGGCCATGGTTCTTTTCACTCTTGCGTCGTCCGCCCGGGTTCCCCAGCGCCGGGTCAGCGATCCATCCGGATCGACTTCGACTTCTTTGATCATCCGTAATCTCCTTCCGGGTAAATCGATATACTTGCGGCCGCAAGTATCTTAGCGCCAGGTGATTGCATATGCAAGTACTTTCAGAACCGGACGTCGCTGCTCATTTCGACCGGATCCTGGCCAGGGAGGTGCCGGGCATGCGCGGCTTGCAGGCGTGGGACGCGCTGCTTCGGTCCCACGCCACGCTTTTGCGCCAGCTTGAGAACGACCTCGAAAGCAAGACCGGTCTGGCCCTGGCCGACTTCGACGTGCTGGCTCAGCTGGCCATCGCTGGAGGGTCGCTGCGGATGACAGAGCTGGCGGACCGGGCCCTCATCTCACGGTCGGGCATGACTCGACGCGTCACCCGGCTCGTTCACGAAGGCCTGGTGCGTCGGGCCCACGCCGATGCCGACGCGCGCGGTGTCGTGGTCCAGTTGACAAACTCCGGATTGAAACGCCTCACCGTCGCGGCTCCGGTCCACATCCGCGGAGTTTCCGATCTATTCCTCGCGAAGCTGGACGACCAGGAGCTCGCCGTCCTCGCGACCGCCCTCGCCAAGGTCACCATCGACTGCACCTTTGGCTAAGGCCCGCATGTGCGTAAGTCTCGAGGACACCGTGGCGCTCAAATAACATTCCGCTCTTGATTGACGTGTCAATCAGTTGGGTAAGATGGTTGACGTGTCAGTGACCCAGGCCCGAGGCATCGACAGTCCGGGCACTCGCCCGGCGACCCGACGGCGGATGACCTCCGCGGAGCGGGCGACTTGGCGCTCGCTCCTGGACACCACAGGGGAGCTGCGGAGAGTGCTGGGGGCGGAGCTGCAGGAGACGACCCTCTCCCCCGCCGACTACCAGGTCCTGCTGGCCTTGAGCGAGGCGCTCGGCAAGCGGATGCGATCCTCTGCGCTCGCCCGGACGATCGACTGGGAGCGCAGCCGGCTCTCCCATCACCTCGGTCGAATGGAGAGACGGGGCCTGATCAGGAGGGACGACTGCGCTACTGACAGTCGCGGAGCCGAGATCTCCTTGACCGCCGAGGGCGCGCGCGTCTTCCGGCGGGCCACCACGCCACACATGAGGTCGATCAAGCGGCATTTCGCCGATGCGTTGACGCCTGAGCAGTTTGCGGCGCTCGCCGACATCCTGCGATCGCTGCAGCACCATCTCCACCCATATCTGGTTGCCCAGGCCGAGGACGGTCGAAGGTGAGCGGCGCGGTGATCCCGTCATCGGTGCAGCGAATCGCGGTCCTCGGAGCCGGACATGTTGGCCCGGTCATCGCGAGGATTGCGATCGACGCCGGATTCGAGGTGGCCATCGCTGCTTCTGGGAGTCCCGAAAACCTCGAGCTCATAACTCAGGTTGTGATGCCAGGGGCGCAAGCGCGGTGGGCGGCGGATGCGGTGGCGGTGGCGGACTTGGTGGTGCTGGCGATACCGCTGCACAGGTTCCCTGCACTCGACCCGGGCCTGTTGGCCGGCAAGCTCGTTGTCGACGCCATGAACTACTGGGCGCCCGCCGATGGAGTCGTGCCGATGTTTCAAGGCCAGGAGGTTTCGAGTAGCGAGATCGTGCAGCGGCAACTCTCTCGATCCACGGTCGTCAAGTCCCTCAACCAGATCGCCTACCAGGACCTGGAGGATGGCCGTCGACCGGCGGGCTCGCCCGACCGCCACGCGATCGGCGTGGCCGGGAACGATGCGGGTGCGGCGAAGCTCGTAGGAGAGGTGATTGACCGGATCGGCTACGACCCCATCTTGCTGCCCAGCCTCAGCGCGGGCAGGATTCTGCAGCCAGGCGGACCCATCTTCG
>VBGV01000268.1 GCA_005880755.1 Chloroflexota bacterium | reverse complement strand
AACAGAACACCTTCGTGCTCCGCACGCCCTCGTAGCGGAGGCCCGCATGCGCGAGCTCCTGCAACCGCTTCAGCTGCACGCCCTCGAGCGTCAGGATGTTTTTCTTCGCCTCCGGCCCACCGCCACCGTAGTTGCCGATCACTCCGTCGGACCGAATGACGCGGTGACACGGGATGAAATACGGGATCGGGTTGTTGGCCAGCGCCGTCCCGACGGCGCGCACCGCCGCGGGGTGCCCGATCTCACGCGCGATCCAACCATATGGGCGCACCTGGCCGCGCGGGATCTCGAGAGTCTTGCGCAGGACCGCCTGCGAGAACGGGGTCAGGCCGCGAAGGTCGAATCGCAGCCGCCGCGTGCCCTCGAGCTGGTCCTCGATCTTCGCCGCCAGGTCCGCCGGCGGGTCGACGCGCACCAGCCGGCGCCCGACCTCCGTGTGGAACCAGGCCTCGAACTCCGCCGCGGACTTGCTTCGCATCGCGGCAGAAACACCGAGCCGGTTCCACGCCACGTAAACCGCTCCGAGCACGGTCTCGAACACCGCATATGAATCCGCCATCCCGGCCTGCGCCAACACACGGTCGGCAAAGCCCGCCGGCGCTATCACGTCGCCCAGCCGCTTCAGGTCAATCATCACCGTCGCCATGGTTTTCTCCTCTCAACAATTTCAATCCGCGGTGCACGTTGGCCTTTACCGTCCCGACCGGTTGGCCCAGCGCATCAGCGACTTCCGCGTAAGACAGCTCCTGCACGTGACGCAGCACGACAGCTTCGCGATAGCGCGCCGGCAAGCACGCGACCCGCGCGGCCAGCTCGTCTATCTCCGCCTTGCGCATCACGTCCTCCTCCGGTCCTGGGCCGCGGGCCGGCTCGCTGCCGTTCAGCTCGACCAGGCGCGGCCGAACTCCGCGGACGCGGTTGCGGACCACGTTGACCGCGATGCGGTGCAGCCAGGCCTTCTGTTTGAGTTCGCGGACGCGGTCGGGCGGATACGTGACGAGCGCGCGATAGGCGCGTAGGAACGTGTCCTGCGCGACTTCCTCGGCATCGTGCCGGTTGCCGGTCAGCGCCAGGCCGAGCGCGTAGATGCGGTTCTGGTGATCGAGCACCAACCGTTCGAATACGCGTTCCGTGCCTTCCATCGCCCTCCTAAACCCAGCCAGCCTCGATTCGGTTGCAAGTGAATCGGAACCATGATGCCGCCACTGGTGTAGAAGATGCGTTCCGATGGGGGGCCGGCCAACGGACGATTCCGTGCTCATCGCACGCGCCCAGCGCGGCGATGCGGCCGCCTACGAGGAGATCGTGCAGCGCTACCAGCAGATCGCGTTCCGCACCGCCTACGTCATCACGGGCTCATCCGCCGACGCGGAGGACGCCGCGCAGGAGGGATTCGTCAAGGCCTACCGGGCGCTCGACCGCTTCCGACTGGGTGCCGACGTCCGTCCGTGGCTGCTGCGGATCGTGGCCAACGAGGCTCGCAACCGGGTGCGCTCGTCGGGCCGGCGCCACCAGCTCGAGCTTCGGTTGACCGAGGGCTTCCGCCCGGGGGATGCGGCCCCATCCCCCGAGGCGGTCGCCGTCGCGGCGGACGAGCGGCGCCGGCTCCTCGCGATGGTCAACGCACTGAGCCACGAGGACCGCCTGGTCATCGCAAGCCGCTACTTCCTGGAGCTGAGCGGCGAGGAAACGGCCGCCGCCCTGGGCATCGCGGAAGGCACGGTGAAGTCGCGACTCTCCAGGGCGTTGGCCCGGCTCAAGGCCCGCGTCGAGGAGGCAGCGCATGCCTGACCTCGAACAACAGCTGGCAGCCTTGGCGCCGGCCATCGAATGGCCTGCAACTCCTCCCCATTCATGGGGAGGTGTCCAGCGAAGCCGGTCGGAGGGCCCGCGACGATGGGGCACAGCGCCCAGGTTGATCCAGAACCGCTGGGCGCTCGCGGCCGCGGCCGTCCTGCTGATCGTCGCCACCCTCCTCGCCTACACCCCGTCCCGCGAAGCGATCGCCGGCTGGCTGAACCTCCACACCACCATCCTGCGCACCCAAAACCAGCCCACCCCATCCCCGCGCCCATCGGGGCCGCTTGGCGAGCGCCTCGGCCTGGGCAGCCCGACCACGCTGAAGCAGGCCCAGGGCCAGGTGAAGTGGACCATCCAGGTTCCGTCATCCCTCGGACCGCCCGACGAGGTCTACCTCAAGCTCCCGCCGACCGGCCCGTCCGGAGGAGAGGTCACGCTCGTGTACGCCCAGCGCCCGGACATCCATGCCTCGGGCTTGACCGGCGTCTCGGTCCTCGTGACCGAAGCGCGCGGCAAGACGAACGAGATCTACTTTCAGAAGATGCTGGGCGGTGACGCCACGATCGAACCGGTGACCGTCAAGGGGCATTCGGGCTACTGGATCGCGGGGCGGCCCCACAACTTCGCTTTCACGGACGCCGAGGGCAATGTGTACTACGACACCCTGCGACTCGCCACGAACACGCTGATCTTCGACGACAGCGGGACGATCGTCCGGATCGAGGGCGACATGACCAAGAGCCAGGCCCTGCAGATCGCAAGCTCGCTGAGCTGAGGAACCCCGCGCGCCCCAGCGGTGTATGGGAGGCGAGGTGAAGAGAATGCGAGTTGTTGGCGCCCTGATCTGTCTCGGTGTGCTGGTGACCGGCTGTGGCGGGACCCAGCAGATCCTCCGCCAGACGAGGGGGGACAAGCTCTACGAAGCTGTGTCCACCCACAGCTCCCAGGTCGTTTCAGTCATCGACTCGCGCTCGCACACGGCCGACCGGCGCCTGCCCATGGGGGTGCCGACCAGCGACTGGAAGCACCTCTATTCGGTCGCCTCGACGTCGCTCGTCGACACCGACCCG
>VBGV01000267.1 GCA_005880755.1 Chloroflexota bacterium | reverse complement strand
GGTAACGCTTACGAACGTAAGTCCTACGCCGATGCCTGTAACCAGCATGGCGGGGATGAGAACGGTGACGTAGTTGCTTTCTGGGGTGGTTCTCAGGAACAGGAGCATTCCCGCCGCCAGCACAAGGGTTCCGAGCGCGATCAGGGTTCTCTCGCCAAGCTTGGTGGCCATGCGGGCCCCGATGCTGGAAACGACCATGATCAGTACCGTTTGAGGCAACCAGGCTAGACCTGCCTGGATCGGTGAGTATCCGAGGATCTCCTGCAGATACAGCGAGTTGAAGAAGACGGCGCCGATCATCACGACCGATACGAGCGCCGCCACGGAGTTGCCCGCCACCACGGATCTCAGCTTCAGCATCCGAGCCGGCAGAAGGGGTTGGCTGCTGCTTTTCTCGACTACGACGAATGCAATCAAGAGGGCGGCAGAGAGAGCCAGAGCGATGAGCACCTTCGTGGAGGCAAAGCCTTGCCCGGTCGCCTCGGTCACGCCGTAGGCGAGGGCGAGAATTCCGACGGTCAGGCTCACCGCCCCAGGGACGTCGAGGTTGACCTTCTCCTCACGACGAGGAGCATCCGCAGGCAGCACGGGAGATAGCAGAACCGCGGCGAGACCCAATGGCACGTTTACGAAGAGCGTGAAACGCCAGCTCAATTCCTCGGTGAGCAGGCCTCCCAGAATCAACCCAGCCGATGCGCCGCCGGCAGCCATAGCGCTCCAAATCCCAAGCGCACGATTACGCTCTGGGCCTTCCTTGAAGGTCGTTGTCAGAAGCGACAGTGCCGCTGGCGAGACCAAGGCGCCGGCAAAGCCCTGGATCAAGCGAGCGGCGATCAGCATTCCGCCGGACTGGCTGAATCCGCCCAACATCGATGCCGCGATGAAGAGGACTAAACCCGTCACGAATATGCGTCGCCGGCCGACGACGTCAGCGAGCCGACCGCCCAGCATGAGAAAGCCGCCAAAGGTGAGCGCATAGCCGCTGACCACCCATTGGATGTTCTCAGCCGACAAACTCAGAGTCCGCTGCATCGAGGGCAGCGCGACGTTCACGATCGCGATGTCCAGGATCAGCATGAACTGCGCCGCGCAAAGCAGCGCGAGTATCAGATTTGAGCGATGACGTGTGACGTCAACAACCAGGCTTTTCGTGGCCAGTTCAGATAATAGAACTTGGTCGGGGCCCGGGATTTGACCCCGGGGCCTCACGGTCCCGGCCCGTTCGTCGTCAGGCACCGCGTAGGCGCACAGAAGGTTGTCCAGCGACTTACTGTTGCCGCGGGACGTTGTATCGACTCCGCCAATCGTCGCGCCGCCGCTAGATCTGAAGCGGCGACCGCAATCTGCCGTCCGCAACTTGCGGTTTTGGGGATACAGAAGGTGGGCCGAGAGCGGCGATAAGCCGGGTTCTGTATCCCTTGCGGGACGGTGACCATCTGTCTGCGACGCCGGTTGCCCGGCGCCTCTAGCGACCGATACCCGAGGGCTTGGCGAGCAACCGTGAGCGCCCTCCTATTTGGTCTTGCTCCGGGCGGGGTTTGCCTGGCCGGCCGGTCACCCGGCCGCCGGTGGGCTCTTACCCCACCATTTCACCCTTACCCGACAGCGCCTCTCCGGAGACAAGCGCCGCCTGGCGGTGTCATTTCTGTGGCACTTTCCTTCGGGTCGCCCCGACTGGGTGTTACCCAGCGCCCTGCTCTTTGGAGCCCGGACTTTCCTCCAACCGTATTCACTTACGTTCGGCGGTCACCTGTCCGCCTCGGCCCAGGCGAATTCTACCCAGGTAACTTGGGCTTCTTAACCTTCTCGTCGATCGCCATGTTGACGAGCTTGTCGGCGCGGCGATTTTCCTCACGGGCAACGTGTTGAACGGTGACCTTGTCACCGAACTGTTTGAGGAGGTCGGTCGCCTGTCGATGGAGCCCCTGCAGCTCGGGTTCCTTCACCTTCCACTTGCCATTGACCTGCTCCACCACAAGCTTCGAGTCCATGTAGACGTCGAGGTGGTCGAACTCCCAATCCTTCATCGCCTTGAGGCCCTCGATCAGGGCCTGATACTCGGCCTGGTTGTTGGTCGCTACGCCCAGCCATTTGTGAAAGGTGCGCAGCTTTTCGCCCTGGTCGTCCTCGATCACGACACCCAACGCCGCAGGTCCTGGATTGCCGCGAGCGCCTCCGTCCGCGCGCAGTCGCAGCGTTTTCAGGCGAGCACCAGGATGCGACCGCAGTTCTCGCAGTTGACGATCTCGTCGCCCTGACGGAGCATCTGCAAACCCCTGGACGTCACCGTGACGCGGCACGCCGTGCACTGGTTGTTCCGCACCTCGGCCACAGCGGGCTGGACGCGCTGCCGAGTGAACGCTCTTTGCGCGGACGGCGAGACTTCGGTCCAGACCTCGGCCTTCTCCGCCTCGACGCGGGCCAGCTCGGTACGCATCTCGTCGAGCTCGGCTCTGAGCGCCGGTGCTTCTCCGGCCGCGCGGGCCCTGGCCGCCTCGAGCTCGGCGGTTACGGCCTTTAGCGCCTCGTCGGCGGCATCGGCCTCTTCCATCAACTGGAGCTCGGCCTCCTCCTCTTCGACGAAGCGTGACTTCATGTGCTGCACCTCTTCCGACATCTGAGTGAGCTCGGTCGGGTTGCGGATGCGGCCGCTCATCAGCTCTTTTTCTCGAGAGCGCAGACGAGTGCGGTGGTCCTCGCGCGCCTTGTCCGATTCGCGCACCCTGGCGGCTGTCGCCTCCTGCTGGGCCTGCGCTGCCGCGGCACGCTCCTCGAGCGCTGCCACCTCAGGATCCGACTGCAGCTGCGACTCGATCCGCTCGATGTCGTCACGGAGGGCACGCTCGCGGTCGACGAGGCGCTGGTACTGCAGCAGTAGCTGCGCGGGCTTGGCCACCGGCTAGCGCAACTCCTTCAATCGAGCACCACCAGGACCTGGCCCTCTTTGACCACGTCCGTCTCCTTGACCCGGATCTCGCGCACGGTCCCCGCGCGCGGAGCCGTGACCGAGATCTCCATCTTCATCGACTCCAGGATGAGGAGGACGTCGTCTTCGGCGACCTTGTCTCCCGGCTTCGCGGTGATCTTCCAGACGTTGCCAACGAGCTCAGCCTTGATCTCGGTCACCCGCGCCCCTCTCCCCTACCCTCGCGGACGCGAGCCGGTCTTGGTTCGGGCTCGAGGCCGAGCTGCGCTCGTGCCTCGACTGCTGAGGCGACCTCGCGACCCAGGTCGCGGCAGATTCGGGCCGCCTTCTCGACCAGCTCCCCGTTGCTCTTCGCCATTCGGTTCTCCTCGATGTAGAAGTTGTCTTCCAGACCGACGCGGACGTTGCCGCCCATCGTGATCGCCGCGGCGACAAGCGGCCACTGGTTGAGGCTGATGCCGATGACCTGCCAGTGAGCGCCGCCAGGGAGGCTGTCCACCTGGTCGACCAGGTGGCGGGTGGTGCCTGGAATGCCGCCCAGGACGCCCATGATGAGGCTGAACTGAAACGGAGGCTCGAGCACACCCATGTGAATGAGGGGCCGCGTGTTGGCGATGTGGCCGGTGTCGAAGCATTCCATCTCCGGCCGCACGCCGGCTGAGTTCATCGTCTCGAGGAAGAGCTGGATGTCGTGAAACGGGTTGGCGAAAACGTGGTCGTGATAGAAGACCTTGCGCTTCTCCGAATAGATCGCGTAGTTCATCGAGCCCATGTTCAGCGCCGCCATCTCCGGGCGCAGCTCGCGGATATGCGCAACGCGCTCTTCGGGCGGGATGCCGACGGCGCCGGTCGAGAAGTTGATGATCACGTCGGTGCGTGAGCGGACCTCGGCAAAGATCTCCGCGAACGTCTCCACGCTCCAGTCCGGCGCGCCCTCGGCCGTGCGCGCATGGATGTGCACGATGGCGGCGCCGGCATCCGCCGCACGCTCGGCCTCTTCGGCAATCTCGATCGGCGTGTAGGGAATCGCCGGACACTGCTCGCGGGTCGCCAGCACCCCGGTCAGCGCGGCCGTGATGACGGTCTTGCTCACCGCAGCTCCCTTAACAGGCTGGGTTGCGTGCCGGTGACTCTTGGCGCAAATTCAAACGCGATAGGTGCGTTGGCGTGGGGGAGGGACGCCACCCGAAAGGGAAGGGAGGGACCCGCCAGGGGTGTGTCAATGGGGCTTTTCATACCGGGATGTTGCCGTGCTTGCGCCATGGCCGGTCGACCTTCTTGTCGCGCGCCTGCTCGATGCCGCGCACGATCACGCGCCGCGTCTCGGCGGGATCGATGACGTCGTCGATCATCGCCCAGCCGGCGGCGACGTAAGGACTGATCTGCTCGCGGATCGCCTTGATCATCTGCGCCCGGGTCTCCTCGGGGTTGTCGGAGGCTTCGATCTGCTTGTTGAAGATGATGTTCACCGCTCCCTCGGGTCCCATCACGGAGATCTCGGCGAACGGCCATGCGACGAGCACGTCGGGTTCGTAGCCCTTGCCGCACATCACGTAGTAGCCGGCGCCGTAAGCCTTGCGCATGACAATGGTGATCTTCGGCACCGTCGCCTCCGACGTCGCGTACAGCATCTTGGCGCCGTGGCGGATGATGCCGCCCTTCTCCACCTGTGACCCCACCAGGAATCCAGGCACGTCCATCAGATAGACGAGTGGGACGTTGAACGCATCGCACATCCGAATGAAGCGCGCGGCCTTGTCGGCTGCATCGGAGTCGAGGATCCCACCCTTCTGCATCGGTTGGTTGGCGACGACGCCCACCGCGTGGCCTCCAGCGCGGGCGAAGCCGATCACGATGTTCTTGGCCCAGGTCCGCTTGATCTCGAACCAGGATTCGTGGTCGAACACCGCCTTGATCACCCGCCGCACGTCATAGGTCGCGCGAGGGTTGGCGGGCACGATCTTCTCGAGCTCCGTCACCAGCCGGTCCGGAGGATCCGTGGTGTCCCCCAACGGAGGCGCCTCCTGATTGCTCGAGGGCAGGTACGAGAGGAACCGTCTTACTGAGGCAATGCATTCGGCGTCGTCCGCGACCTCGTTGTCGCCCACGCCGGATTCATAGCAGTGCACCTG
>VBGV01000266.1 GCA_005880755.1 Chloroflexota bacterium | reverse complement strand
ACCTGCCCCAGGCTGACCAGCGCCCCGCCGATGAACACGCCGGCCCAGATGCGCGCTGACTCTGCACCCGCCGCCTCCGCCACCTCCGCCGCACGGTTCGCCATGGCGAGGCATTCGTCGAACTCGTAGTTGAACATGTGCAGGCCCGAGAGCCGGATGTAGGCGGTCGCGAGTGCGTCGCTTGGTCCGGCCCGCTCGAGCACGGCGCGCGCCTGCTCATAGTGGGCCCGTGCTATGGCGGGCTGCGCCTTCTCCCAGTTCGAGCGCCCGAGGAGGATGCGGTACTCGGCGGCCTCGATTTCTTCACCGGCGGCCTCGAGCATCGGAATTCCCTGGTCGAGGAACCGCTGGGCACGGCCCGGATCTCCGGCACGCAGGTGAGCCCGACCCGCCTTGCACAGGAGCCGGGCTCGGGTCAGGTTGTCGCCGACGTGCTCGAGCAGCCTGTCGTACAGGTCGGCCGCCTCGTGATAGGCCTGGTTCGCCTCTGCCTGGTCGGCGGCTCGGATGCCGATTGGCACCGCGTCCTGCCACCGGTTGGCGGCCAGCAGGTGGAAGGCGAGATCGATCGGCGGGGTACCTTCCTGCCTGGTCAACGCATCCGCGGCGAGACCGTGGAGCTCCTCCCGCTGCGGCGCGATCATGTCTTCATAGATCGCCTCGCGCGTCAGCGCGTGGCGGAACCTGTAACGGCCGTTGTCGTGCGGTTCCTCTTCGATGAGCTGCTGCTGCACGCTCGCGTGAAGAGCGGCCTGCACGCTTCGATCATCCTTGGCGGAAACGGCGAGCAGCAGCGGATAGCTGAACGACCGACCGAGCACCGATGCCGTCTGCAGCACGTCCGCTTGCTCGGGCGAAAGCTGCTCAACCCGTAAGAGGATCGTGTCGCGGACCGTCTGCGGAAGGCGCAGGTCGTCGAGGTTCTTCCGCTCCCACCTCGTTTCGGTCCGGTAGATGTCACCGCGATCGACCGCGTCCTTGAGCAGCTCTTCCAGCACAAAGGGGTTGCCCTCCGATCTTCGGTGCAGGAAGTCGCGGAACTCGTCGGTGACCTCGTCGGAATCGAAGATCGCGCGCACCATGCCGGCGATCCCGTCGGGCGGCAGCGGCTGGAGGTCGATGACCAGGGCGGCCTTGGTCCGTCGCCAGGCCTGGATATGGTGCGCCAACGGGTGCTTGCGGTTCAGCTCGTCAGCGCGATAAGTGCCGAGCAGCATGATGCGAGTGCCGCGCAAGCGCCTCGTCAGGTAGTCGAGCAGCTCGCGGGTAGACGCGTCCGACCAATGCAGGTCCTCGAGGATGAGCAGCAATCCCGTCTGCTGCGCCGCGAGGCGCAGCAGGGCCAGGATCGCTTCGAACAGGCGCAGCTTGGCCTGCGTCGGATCACCCGTCTCGCGCGATTCGGCTTCCGGCTCCAATTGCGGAAAGAGGTGGGCGAGCTCTCGCCGAAGCGAACCGAGCCCTTTGCGTACCTGGTCCAGGTCGACCGCGGTCAGGTAGTTGCCGAGCGCCTCGAGAAACGGTAGGTAGGGCAGCGCCAGGTCCGCCTCGGAACAGCCACCCGACAGGACGGTGATGCCGATCTTGACGGCTCGGCGCTGGACCTCGGTGGCGAGACGGCTCTTCCCCACGCCGGCCTCGCCGGCGAGAAGGACGATCTGCCCATCGCCCCGGTTGGCGGCGAGAAGGGCATCCTCGAGCTCGGTGAGCTCGATCTCCCGACCTATCAATACGGGGCAGACAACCCTTTCCATCGCGCCCGAGAAATGTAGGTTAATGTCGGCCCCATCGACGCGCTAACCCCGTGGACGCGCGACGAGACCAGCGCCTCCGGGCAGGTCTTCGAATTCCGCCTGTGGGCGTTGTTGACGGAGCAGTCCCGCGGCGGGCTGCACGTTTTCCTGCCAATCGCCGACCGCGGCGTGGACGCACTGGTGCATCGAATCGGCGATGGAGCGTATTTCCAGGTTCAGGCCAAGTCCCGGTCCACCCTGCAGGATGGGGAGGTTCACTTCGTCGTCTGGCCTGAGACTCTCGTTCACGACGAAGTCTTGATCGTCGCCGGGTTGGTTGTCGAGGGAGGTCTAGGACCCACGCTCCTGGTCGCGCCGGCGGCCGATTTCAGACGTTTGGCCGATCTGACAAGCGACCAGGGCAAGCCCATCTACTCGGCGGAGTTCGGAATGCGGCCTCGGTCGGATACGCGGTGGTTGCCGTGGCTCGTTCCGCTCGAACGACTGGGGGAACGCTTCGGAGCTCCATTGGGACGTTTGGAGGAAGCTCTCCCGGAGCTTCGTCCAGAGTGGCGGAGTGACGTGGGTTCTCTAGGCGAGGCGGAAGTGATGCGCCGCCTGGCCGAGACCTCGAGCCTGAACGTGTTTCGCCCGTTTCCAGACCTCGAGACGGCCGAGCTGGCCGTGCTGCACCTCGACAGCCGGAGGGTTGTGGGACTTCAGGTCAAGACGGTGGTCGTTGACGAGACTCGCTTCCGCGCCACTGTGAATGTTCGAGCGTCGAGCTTTCGGCCAGCCCCGACCACCTATTTCGTCGTTCTCGCATGGCTCCACGATCCGTCGGGCTTTCACCAGGACTTCCTGTTCATTCCCTCGCTCGAGTTGCTCGAGTTCGCCCGCGACGACAGCTACGGACATCTCTCATTCGATTGGCATCTGAGCTCAGAGACTCCCAGCGCGCTGGATAAATATCGTCACTCTCTAGGCGATTTATCTCAAAGAGTGATCACTAGTTTTCCGTGAGCGCGTCCGTCCTCTAGGTACCGAATCGCCTCGGGAACGCGGGCCAACGGGAAGGTCGCCACGACGACCGGCGTGAGCTTGCCGGCCTCGATGAGCTCCTTGAGGACGAGCAGGTCCTCGTGGTTCTCCTTGCAGATGAACGAGCGGAGCTTCTGGCCCTTGGACCGGGACAGCATCATCGCCTTGAGCTGCCGGCCGATGCCGAACCAATCTCCCCCACCTTCGCCTCCGACAATGACGAGGGTGCCGTCGGGCTTGAGCAGGCTGCGCAGGCGCGCCAGGGGCGTGTTGCCGCCAGTGTCGATGATTACGTCGTAGCGGCCGGCGATCTCGCCTCGGGTGTAGTCGATCACATGATCCGCACCGATTGACCTGACCATCTCGACTTTCGAGGTGCTGCAAACACCAGTGACTTTTGCGCCGTACGCCTTGGCAATCTGCACCGCGAATGTCCCGACCCCGCCGGACGCGCCGATGACCAAAACGTCCTGCCCAGCCTTGACCTGAGCGTGATCGCGGACGGCCTGCAGTGCCGTCAAGCCAGACACGCCGATCGGAGCGGCCTGCTCGAAGCTGAGGTTCTGCGGCTTCGGCGCGAGCAAGTCCTCGCGAGCGACGACGTACTCGGCGAAAGAGCCCTCGCCGATACCAAACACCTCATCACCAGGCCTGAACCTGGTCACTCCACCGCCGA
>VBGV01000265.1 GCA_005880755.1 Chloroflexota bacterium | reverse complement strand
TTGCGCTCGGTGAGCTGTGGTTCCGCGTGCCGGAGACGCTGAAGTTCGTCTATCACAACCGGCTGAAGGAATGGGTCGAGGCGAAAGACCTGATCCTCTACGTCATCGGACAGATCGGCGTCGACGGCGCGCGGTCGAAGGCCATGGAGCACACGGGCGAGGCGCTTCGTCACATCGACATGGAAGCCCGGCTGACCATGACCAACATGGCGATCGAGGCTGGCGCGAAGAACGGGATCATGGAGTTCGACGAAGTCACCAAGGAGTACCTCGAGGGCCGGGCCAAGCGTCCGTACCAACCGGTGAGCTCAGACCCGGATGCCGAATACGAGAAGGTCTTCGAGTTCGACGTGGAAAAGGTCGAGCTGGGCGTGGCCAAGCCGATGTCGCCGGACAACTACGCACCGCTCTCGGAGGTCGCGGGGACGAGGCTCGACCAGGTTTTCATCGGCTCGTGCACGAACTCCCGCATCACCGACCTGCGGCGCGCGGCTGCTGTGCTCGAAAACCACAAGGTCGCGCCGGGCGTGAGGCTCATCATCACGCCGTCCTCGCACCAGGTCGCGATCCAGGCCGAAAAGGAGGGACTGATTCGCACGTTCCTCGCCGCCGGCGCCGCATGGACGACGGCCACGTGCGGCGCGTGTCTCGGTGGGCACATGGGCGTGCTCGGTGAGGGGGAGGTGTGCCTCAGCACCACCAACCGCAACTTTCCCGGCCGGATGGGCCACCCGAAGGCGCTGGTCTATCTTTCCAACCCGGCCGTGGCCGCGGCGAGCGCCGTCACCGGAGTCATCACCCACCCCAGCGAGGTGCTGGAGAAAATGCCCGCGGGCCTGGCGTGACCATCCGCCGGCATGGCCTGGCAGCGGTGGCGGCTGTCACGGTTGCGGGCATCGCGCCGGTGGCCGTTTCGGCAGCCTCGACCCCGAGTCCGGCGACTGTGCGCGCGGCCGTGGCTGACCCGGTGGAGACCGGGTTCCTGGAGTTTCTCGAGGGCGCGTCGGGCAGCCTGGAGGGTCCGTTCGATGCGAAGACTTACGCCAACAGCGTGGCTTCCGACACGAAGGGCCGCGGCAGCGTCCTGCAGGCACTACACGACTACGGCTTCGTGACGGGTTACGGTCGCGACTGGTGGAAGTCAGGAAGTTCGGAGCGGCTGGAGGAGGTTGTCCTGGTCTTCGCCGACGCTCGCGGCGCGGCGACGGCCGCTCGCACGAGCCGGACGTCGTACGCCAAAGGCCAATACTTTCAGTCCTTTTTCGACGCCAAGCTCAACGATGGCGCATACGGAGTGACCGAAGGCGAAGACGGTTATTACTGGTCGGTCATCGTGTTCACGAAAGGCAATGACATGTTCGCCATCGAGCGTGGCTCCGACTCGGACTATCCAAGTGCGCAGAGCATCGCGCAGGCTCAAAAAGCGTTTGAGTTCGCGCCGAACAGCATCGACGTGCCGCCGCCCACGGTGGCTGGACCCGGGTTCTTGCCCAACCTTCGCGTGCTTGTGATCGGCGCGTTGGTCCTGCTGCTGCTCGCGGCATGCGCCATCGCCGTGGGTGTGTTCGTCGTGTTCAAGCCGCAGTCGCCTCGCCTCCCGGCGGTCGAGGCGGACCCGAAACCGTGACGCTGCCCAAGGTCGTTCGCGGTCGCGCTTGGAAAAAGCGTAGGGGGGCCAGGCCCCCCCTGCGGAGACCCCCCCACGGGCTCCCATCGTCTTCGCCTTCGTTGTCACGGGGCGGTCACCCGGCAAAGCCGGGCGACGCGGAAAGGCAACTGTGACGCTGCCCAAAGTCTTGCGTGGGCGCGCGTGGAAAAGGCGCAGGGGGGGCAGGCCCCCCCTACGGAAACCCCCCTACGGGCTCCGATCGTCGGTGCCTTTGTTGTCACGGGGCGGTCGCCCGGCAAAGCCGGGCGACGCGGAAAGGCAACTGTGACGCTGCCCAAAGTCTTGCGTGGGCGCGCTTGGAAGTTCGGCAACAACGTCGACACCGACCAGATCATCCCGGCCAAGTACGCGATCTATTCCCTCGATGAGAAGGAGCTCGGCAAACACGCCATGGAAGGCGTGCCCGGCCGCGACACCTGGGCCTCGCAGGTCGGGCAGGGAGACATCCTCGTCGGCGGCTCGAACTTTGGATGCGGCTCGTCGCGAGAGATTGCGCCGGTCGCGATCCGTGGCGCCGGAATTTCGCTGGTCATCGCGGACTCGTTCGCCCGCATCTTCTTTCGCAACGCGATCAACATGGGCTACCCCATCCTTCAATCGCCGCAGGCGGCCGAGGCGGTGGAGGATGGCGACGAGCTCGAGGTCGACCTCGAGGAAGGCGTGATCCGCAACTTCACCAAAGGCGACGAATATCGCGCCGAGCCCTTTCCGAAGTTCATGAATGACCTGCTGCGCATGGGCGGGCTCGTGCCGTGGGTGCGCAAGCAGCTCGAAGAACGGCGTCGAATGGCCGCGTCGCGTGGATGACATTCATCCGGTAGACCTGCAGGAGCCGCTCGAGGAGCTGGCTCGCGACCCGAAGCGCTTCTCCCACGACCTGAAGTTTCCGCCGGTCGAAAAGATCCGCGTCTACGACGACACGCTCCGCGACGGCGAGCAGATGCCCGGCGTCGCCATCACGCCCAAGGACAAGTACGAGCTCGCCCGCATGCTGTCCGATATCGGCGTCCATGTCATGGACGTCGGATTTCCTTCGGTTTCGGAAGGAGAGCGCGAAACCCTTCGCCTCGTTCTCGAGGGCCGCAAGAGGGGCGAGCTCAGGCCCGACCTCGAGGTCGTCTGCATGATGCGTTCGACGCGGGGCGACATCGACGCCACGATGCGCGTGATGGATTCGCTCGGCTACACACGCGACGAGGTGACGTACTTCATCTTCACCTCGGCTTCGGACTTGCACGTCAAGTACAAGCTCGGCAAAACGCTGCTGCACCGTGACGGGATCCCCGATTCGGAGTGGCTCGAGCTCCCTGTCTCGTACTACCGCGAGGCGAACCTCCGCATGATGTGCGAGGCGATCAAGTACGCGCGAGAGCAAGGCGCGACCTCGATCGAGTTCGGCGGCGAGGACGGCAGCCGGGCCGACGTCGACTACATCGCCGAGATCCACCGCGAAGGCCTCAAGGCGGGTGGGACGAGACCGTCGACGCCGGACACCGTCGGCTGCTACTCGCCTTTCGCTGTGCGTGAGTACATCCCCGCGATCAAGGCCGCAGCCCCGGATGCGCCGCTCGTGGTCCACTTCCACAACGACCTCGGCCTCGGAGCCTGGAACACCGTCACGGCGCTCGGCTCCGGGGCGGAGGTTTTCA
>VBGV01000264.1 GCA_005880755.1 Chloroflexota bacterium | reverse complement strand
AGGACCACCGCCTCCGGTGGGGCGTGTGCCCACATGAGAAGAGCCGCCAGGGAAATGGCCGCGGGCGCGACGGCCGCGGTGACAAATCCGACCTTGCGTCGATGTCCCGTCGAGTTCGCTCCCGCGATGGCGGGCCCGAGCGCCGAGTAGTAGGCGACCCCGAGCCAGGTCGGAAACCTGGGAACCGTGATGGCCGCGAAGGGGACGCGCGCCAGCACGTAGCCGACCTGCTCGATGTAGGCGACGAGCCCACTGATCGGAATCGCGACTGCACGAGCCACGTCCGGAAGCGGCGACAGCGCTCCCAGGAGCAGACCGCATGCGACGAGGACGGGAAGGACGGGAAGCGTCAGCGCGTTCGCGATCGGCGCCACCGGCGAAACGACGTGAAAGTCGGTGGCCATCATCGGCAGCGTTCCGACCTGCGCCGCGCACGTGACGGCAAACGGCTCGCGCAGCACGAGGGGCAGAAAGGCGACACGCCTGGCGATCGCGGGTGTCAGCAGGATGATCGCCGCGGTGCCGGCAAACGACAGCTGAAAGCCGACGTCCCACGCCAGCTCGGGCCGCCAGCCGAGCATCGCCGCGGCTGTCAGCGCCAGCGAGGTCCACACGTGAGAGGGACGGCCGAGGTGGGAGGCCGCGATCGCAAGGCCGCCCATCGCCGATGCGCGCACGGCGGCCGGGGTCGCGCCGCCGACCATCGCGTAGAGCGCGATCAAGGCGATCGCCGGCCAGGTCGCCTGCCGTCCCAGCACCGGAGCGAGCGCACCCTGCACGATGCGCGCGAACACGGCGACCTTGAGCCCGCTGAGCACGAGCAGGTGGATCAGCCCGGTTGCGATGAGCGCGTTCTGCAGCTCGGTCGGAATTCCCTGCCGGATTCCCAGCACGATGCCGAGCAGCACGGCCGAGTGCGGGCGAGGCAGCGCCGCGGCGACCGTTGACGTGAAGCCGGATCGGAGCCAGGCCGGGAACGCTGCGACGCCGGTCGCGTTCGCCGTGACGTCGAAGCTCGAGGCTTGCAGCTCGAGGAACACCTCTCGCTGCGCCAGGTAGGCGCGCCGGTCGAAGCCCGGCATGTCTCGGGGCAGGGTCAGCCTGCCCGCCGCGCGTACCTGGTCGCCGAATCCCGCGGTGGTCGGGCCTCGCCACCGCACCATGAGATTCCCGATCCCTGCGACCGCCGTCCCGTTGACGAGCAGACGCGAAGGTTCGACCAGCACTTCGGCACCACCACCGGCCTGACGGCTGTCGTCGGCGACTCGACCCGTAAGCGCGACGCTTCCGCCGGCGAGTGCGGCGGCGCGCAGCGGAATCTGTGCATCGACCGCGGGCAGCTCGGCTCGGCCGACGGCGAGCAAGGCGGCGACCAGGGCGAAAGCAATCAACGCGGGCCTGACCAGGAGTGAGAGCACAAGCAACGGCACGGTGGCTGCGATCGCCACGGCACCGAGCGCAGGTTGCCCTGGGATCAGAACGACGGCAGCGGCAAGCGCGGCCGACCAGGAGAGCGCGATCACTAGCGCGGGGTAGCGCGTCATAGGGTCAGGTATCGGCGCGCGACGAGGTAATCCGTCTCGCTCATACCGAGGATGTCGACCAGCTCGCGCGTGTTCAGGAACCCGCCGAAGTTGATGCGGTAGTCGATGCAGTCCTGGGCGATTGCCGCCGAGAAGCCGGGCACTGCCTCGAGCTCTTCCAGCGTCGCCTGGTTGAGGTTTGTCCGGACGATGACAGTGCCCGACGCCGTCTTCGCAAACGCGACCTTGACCTGCTCGCCGTCCCTCAAGCGCCCGGCGAGGTTGGGCAGCCGCGACATGTCGGCGTCGGGGCTGTAGCCGCCCGCCGCGGCGATGGCGTCGAACACGCGGTCACCGCGCGGCAGCCGATACAGCCCGGGATTCTCGACCGCCCCCACGACGTGGACGAGCAGTCCCGGCTGGGACGGGACCTCGAGGGTGGGGTTGTTAGCCGGCGGCGATGGAGCGGCCGCACCGCCTCCAGCCCAGCGGAATGCGTAGGTACCGACCAGAAGCGCGATCGCGAGAGCGATGGGCGCCAGCACCAGCAGGAACCGCTTCCAGCCGGGGATGAATCGCAGGCGAAAGGGCATGACCCGAGCCTAGGAATCGCGGAGGGCCGTTCCAACCCAGGGTGTTAAGGCGCTGGCGTCAACGACGTTTTCTGGTTCCCGGGGAAGGATTCGAACCTTCGGTCGAGGATCCAAAGTCCTCTGCCTTACCGCTTGGCCACCCGGGAGCCTTCAAACACTACCTTGGGGCTTCATCACGGAAACTCGTGACCTCCATGGGACGGCCCACGTTGCATCCGGAGATGAGAAACGCGTTGGTGGGCGTGGCGATGCTGCTCACGGCCGGGTGCGGCGCCTACCAATTTCCGGGCGAGTCACCGGCGCCCGCCGCCGGTACGGTCAGCGGCCGCGTCCTGACGGTCCCGTGCGCGCCGGTCGAGACGGCCGACAGCCAGTGCGCCGGCCGGCCGGTGCCGAACCTGGAGCTCGACTACTCAAACGGGGCGAACATCACCGAGAAGGCTGTCACCGACGCCAACGGCAGCTACTCGATCGCCCTGAAGCCGGGGAGCTACGCCGTGAAGCTGAAGACCTACATGCGCGTGATCAGCGGTCCTCTCAAGATCGAGGTCGCGGCGGGTTCCCGCACGGTCGCCAACTACGTGCTCGACTCCGGCATTCGGGTGCCAGTGGCGGTGCTGCCAAACTCTTAGCCACGATTGTCTGAGGGCTCGCGGGAGGTTTGGCCCGGGCGGGCGTATCCGCTGGGCGCCACGTT
>VBGV01000263.1 GCA_005880755.1 Chloroflexota bacterium | reverse complement strand
CTGGTGCGCGTGCTGACCGAAAAGGCCTTCGCCGCGTGAGGATCAACGGCGTCGACCGACCCGCCCCGTCCGATGCGAGGCGGCTGCTCTCCGACCATCTGCGTCACGACCTGGGCTTGACCGGCACGCACGTCGGCTGCGAACACGGCGTTTGCGGGTGCTGCACGGTGCTTCTCGACGGAGCGCCCGTGCGGTCGTGCCTGATGCTTGCGGTGCAGGCCGAGGGCCACGACGTGACGACCGTCGAAGGCCTCGCGCGCGACGGCGCGCCGCTGCATCCGGTGCAGCAGGCCTTCCACGAATGCCACGCCCTGCAGTGCGGTTTCTGCACGCCGGGGTTCGTGATGTCGGTCGTCGGGCTCCTGGCGCAGCATCCGCACCCGAGCGCGCAAGAGATCGAGGAGGGCATCGCCGGCAACCTCTGCCGCTGCACGGGCTATGCATCAATTCGGCGAGCGGTTATCCGCTCGGTCGAGCTTTCGAAATGACGACCCGATGGTTTGGCGCGCCGGTGCAGCGGGTCGAGGACGACCGCCTCCTCCGTGGTCACGGGCGCTACACCGACGACATCGACGAAGGCGCACTCGAATGCTGCTTTGTGCGCTCGCCCTACGCACATGCCCGAATCACAGGGATCGATGTCCGTGCCGCGCGTCAGCTGGCCGGCGTCGTCGCCGTCTACACGGCGGCGGACCTTCCGTTCGGCGGCGTCGACCTTCCGCTGCTCATCCCGCATCCCAACCTGACCCACGGCCGCACCCAGCGGTGCCTTGCCTCCGATGTCGTTCGCTACGCGGGCGAGGCGGTCGCATTCGTCATCGCGGAGAGCAGGTACCTCGCTGAAGACGCGGCCGAGCTGGTCCAGGTCGAGTACGAGCCGCTCCCGGTGGTGATCACACCGGAAGCGGCGGCGCGTGCCGAGCATCTCGTGCATGAAGACGTGCCAGGCAACGTCGCCGCGGAGATGCTCCAGGAGGTCGGTGACGTCGACTCGGTGTTGGCCAGGTCGCCGCACCGCAAGAAGCTGCTCTTTCGTTACGAGCGTGGCGCGGCCAGCCCGATGGAGGGACGTGCCGTGTGGGCGCGCTGGTCTGACGCCGAGCGCAAGCTGACCGTCTACGACTCGACGCAGTCGCCGACCTCGATCCGCGGCGGGCTCGCGGTGCTATTCGGGCTGCCGGAGTCGAACGTCGAGGTGATCGCGCCCGACGTGGGCGGGGGCTTCGGGCCGAAGATCATGCTCTTCTATCCCGACGAGCTCCTCGTCCCGTATGCCGCGATGCAGCTCGGCCGGCCCGTGAAGTGGACCGAGGATCGCCAGGAACACTTCACCGCGGTCAACCAGGAGCGCGGCCAGGTGCACGAGGTCGAGGTTGGGTTCGATGACGAGGGTCGCGTCCTGGCGCTCAGCGACGACTTCATCCACGACGGCGGCGCCTACACGCCGTACGGGCTCATCCTGCCGATCATCACCGCTGGCCAGGTGCCGGGCCCCTATCGCATCGCCAACTATCGGGTGAGGTTTCGCGATGTGTACACGAACGCCACCCCCACCTCTCCATACCGCGGCGCGGGGCGCCCGCACGCGTGCTTCGTCATGGAGCGCACGCTTGACGCCATCGCCTCAGAGGTTGGGCTCGACCGGATCGAGGTGCGGCGCCGCAACCTGATCCAGCCCGACCAGTTTCCCTACGAGGTCGGCGTCGCGTGGCAGGACGGCAACACGGTCGTCTACGACAGCGGCGACTACCCCGAGCTTCTCGACAGGGCGCTGAAGATGCTCGGGCCCAAGCCACCCGGCGACCACGTCGGGATGGGCCTGGCAATCTACGTCGAGGGAACCGGAGTCGGGCCCTATGAGGGCGCGCACGTGCAGGTGCTGGTGTCAGGCAAGGTCGTGGCCGCGACCGGCATCCCGAGTCAGGGCCAGGCGCACGCGACCGTGTGGGCGCAGCTCGTCGCGGACCAGCTGGGCGTGGATGTGAAGGACGTGGAGGTCACGAGCGGCGACACGCGCCGCTTTCCGTGGGGAGTGGGAACCTTCGCCTCGCGCGGCGCCGTCACCGCGGGCAATGCGATGCACCTCGCCGCGCGCATGGTCGCGGATAAGGCGAAGCAGATTGCGGCCGACCACCTTGAGGCCGACCCGGCCGACCTCGAGCTGGCCGGAGGCAGCGTGCGGGTCAAGGGCTCACCCGACCGCGGGATTCCGCTGGCGGCCGTGGCGGTGCTGTCGAACCCGGTCCGCTACGCATTCGGCGGCGGTACCGAAGCCGCGACCCAGTTCGCCGCGAAGGCCCGACCCGGCCCGCCGCTGCGGGACGGCGAGCAGCCCGGCCTGGAGGCCACCGGCTACTACAGCCCTCCCGGATCGACGTGGGCGTCAGGCTGCCACGCCGCTTATGTGCGGGTCGATCCGAAAACGTTCCGTCTCGAGATTCTCAAGTACGTCGTCGTGCACGACTGCGGACGCGTCATCAACCCGCTGGTGCTGCAGGGCCAGATCGAGGGCGGCGTCGCGCAAGGTATCGGTGGCGCGTTCTACGAACGGCTCGCCTACGACGATGACGGCCAGCTCCGGAACGCGTCCTTCATGGAGTTCCTGATCCCGTATGCGACCGAGATCCCGCCGATCGAGATCGACCACATCGAAACGCCGTCGCCGCTGAACCCGCTCGGGGTGAAGGGGGCGGGGGAGGCGGGCGTGATCCCGGTCGGGGCGGTGATCGGCTCAGCGATCGAAGACGCGCTCGGCGTGCCGATCACCGAGATGCCGCTCTCGCCGCTGAAGCTCTACGAGCTCTCTAAGACTCAGCTCTGACCACGGCGGCGACG
>VBGV01000262.1 GCA_005880755.1 Chloroflexota bacterium | reverse complement strand
CCATCCCCGACGGCCTGATCGTTCCTGTCGTCAAGGACGCCGACAAGCTCGGCTTCACGGACCTCGTGCGCGTGATCAACGACCTGGTCGAGCGCGCACGCAACAAGCAGCTGAAACCTGATGACGTGCAGGCCGGCACGTTCACACTCAACAACACGGGCGCGACCGGCTCGATCGCGAGCCAGCCCATCATCAATCAGCCGCAGGCCGCGATCCTGACCACGGAATCAATCGTCAAGCGCGCCGTTGTGATCGAGGACGCGATCGCGATGCGCCAGATGATGAACATGTGTCTCAGCTTCGACCACCGGATCATCGACGGGATGATGGCCGGCCAGTTTTTGGGCACGATCAAGAAGCGGCTCGAGGAGTGGACCCCCGGTAGCATTCGGCTGTGAGCACGACAGAGTCGCTGCGACCCGCGCCGATCCCGGAATGGATCCGCGTCCGGGTGACCGAAGGCGGCAACTTCAAAGAGCTCAAGCAGATCGTCCAGGGCCGCCGGCTGCACACGGTGTGCGAAGAGGCACGCTGTCCCAACATCTTCGACTGCTGGAATCGCAAGACGGCGACGTTCATGATCCTCGGCGACGTCTGCACGCGCGCCTGCCGGTTTTGCGCGGTCACGTCGGGCCGGCCGTCCGAGCTCGACCTCGGTGAGCCGCTGCGTGTCGCGGACTCGGTCGCCGAGCTCGGCCTCAAGCATGCGGTCATCACCTCGGTCGACCGCGACGACCTGAAAGATGGCGGGGCCGGCATCTTCGCGCGCACCATCCGCGCCATCCGGCGCCGCAGCCCCGGCACCACGATCGAGGTCCTGACGCCAGACTTTCAGGGCGACTTCAACGCGGTGCGCACCGTCGTCGAGGCACGACCCGACATCTTCAACCACAACACCGAGACCGTGCCTCGCCTCTACGCGCGCATCCGGCCCAAGGCGGTTTACGCGAACAGCCTCGCGCTGCTGCGCCACGTCAAGGCACTGGCGCCCGAGATGGTGACCAAGTCCGGATTGATGGTCGGCCTGGGTGAGACGGAGGACGAGCTGCTCGACGTGTTTCGCAACATGCGGGCACACAACATCGATGTGCTGACGGTCGGGCAGTACCTGCGGCCGTCGAAGAAGCATGCCGAGGTCGTGCGCTACTACCGACCCGAAGAGTTCGTGCGCCTTAAGGAACAGGCGCTTGCGATGGGTTTTGGCCACGTCGAGGCAGGTCCCCTGGTGAGGTCCTCATACCACGCAGATGAACAAGTCCCAACCGCGCGTAAGAGCCTCCTGGCTGGGTAGCGTCCCTTACCGCGAGGCCTGGGACCTCCAGGCCGCGCTGGTCAGGGACCTGCAGGAGGGGGGCGGCCACGACACGCTGCTTCTGCTCGAGCACCCGCACGTGTTCACCATGGGCAAGGCGGCGGCGCCCGAGCACGTGCTCTGGGATGAGGATGAGCGGGCTCGCCGGCGGGTCGAGGTGGTCTGGTCAGACCGCGGTGGGGAGGCCACCTACCACGGGCAGGGGCAGCTGGTCGGCTACCCGGTCGTGGACCTGACGCACCTCGAGCTGACCATCCCCCAATACCTTGAGCGCCTGGAGAGGTCGCTCATCGACTACCTGGACGAGCTTGGCGTCGACTCCGAGCCCGGCGAACCCGGCTTCACCGGCGTCTGGCGCAACGGCGAGAAGCTGGCCGCGATCGGGATCAAGCTCAACCGCTCGGTGGTCAGCCACGGGTTCGCCTTGAACCTGACCACCGACCTGGCGTACTTTGACGGCATCATCCCCTGCGGTCACGCCGACCGGCGGCCGACCTCGGTCGAGGAGGTCACCGGACGGCGAATCGACACGAGATCCGCCGCTGAGGCCTACACCGGCCATTTCGAGGCCGGGTTCGGGGTTGGAGTAGATTGGGTTCCGGCCGGGCGCCTTCGCGGGGCCCAGGGAACGCCCGTACGCACCTGACCGGAATACGGGGTGTTACCAATCCGGTATTCATAGCGTGACTTCCAGTGAGGACTGTGCGAGAGGCGGTACTCAGTTTGGCCTCGATCGTTATCGGGTAAGTGGGATATAAGCATGGCAACCAACCGCAAGACCGCTGAAAAGACCCGCCCGGAGCTGGTGCGCCTGGACAGCGTTTCCATGGACGAGGACGACGAGATCCTTCCGGACTTCGAGGCGCAGGTCGACGATGGACGCCGCGTCTGGGTGACCGCGGTACTCGAGCGCACCGCTGTGATCGAACCCGCCCCTGGCGAGCCGAAGGTACTGGTCAACCGCCGGCGCCTGTTTGTCGACCCACGACAGCTGCGCGTGCGGCACCTCGCCAGCAAGGAAGCGGCTCGGCGCGGCCGGGAAGCCGCCCGCCAGCTGCGGCTGCAGGAACAGCAGAGCTCCGCCGCCTGATCGACGGCTGCTTACGCTTCGTAAGTCGGCCGGACTCGCTCTGGTAACATTCGCTGCTGCCGAATTCGTCGGCGCCTGCTAATTTCCGCGGCGCGATCTCCGCCGCCGCCTAGCCCGAGGGAAGCCACCATATGAGCAAAACCGTCGAACTCGTCTCGCTGGCCAGCATCGTCCCACCCCCCAACCACGAAGTCAGCGGTGGCTTCAGCGCGATCGTCGACGGCAAGCAAGTACGGGTGCGGGCGGTATTGGAGCGGACCGTGGTGATCGAGCACCAGGAAGGCGGCGAGCGAAGTGTCGTACGGAAGGACAACTGCATGGTGAAGCCGTCGGCGGTGGCATTTGTGCCTGGGAATCCGAACAACGGCGTCGGGCCGCGTCAGTGGCGCCGTCTACCAGGCAAACCCCCCGCCCCGGCCAAGTAACTTAGGAGATGTGGCTTAGGGCCACCAACGTCATGAAGGGGTGGAACTCCTTCGACAGCGCCACTTCCTCGAACACCTGACGCGCCTCTGAAAAGCGGCTCTTAGCCCAGACCTCTTCCCCATAGCGTTCGCGCAGCTGCGACATCTCGTCGTCAGCCAGCTCACGCACCAGATCGGCGTTGACCGTGGGGCCCTCGGCCAATCGCGATGTGTGCTTTACCCACTGCCAGACCTGCGAACGTGAGATCTCCGCGGTGGCGACGTCCTCCATCAGGTTGTTGATCGCCGCGGCGCCGGTGCCGCGCATCCACGACTCGATGTACTGGATCCCCACACTGACGTTCATACGCAGACCGGTTTCTGTGATGGTGCCGCCCGGCACCCTGACGTCAGTCAACTGACCAGCCGTCACTGACACTTCCGGCCTCTGCTTCTCGAGCTGATTAGGACGATCTCCGAGCACCCGATCGAAAGCTTCGGTTGCCGTGGGCACGAGGTCTGGATGCGCCACCCACGTGCCGTCGAAACCATCGCCCGCCTCGCGGTCCTTGTCTTCTTTGACCTTGGCCAGCGCCACGCGATTCACCTCGGGATCGCGGCGCGATGGAATGAACGCCGCCATGCCGCCCATCGCGTGCGCACCGCGCCGGTGGCACGTCTTCACCAGCAACTCTGTGTACGCGCGCATGAACGGGACGGTCATCGTCACCTGCGCACGATCCGGCAGCACGAATTCCGGCCGTTTCCTGAACTTCTTGATGATGCTGAAGATGTAGTCCCAGCGCCCAGCATTCAGGCCGCTCGAGTGGTCGCGCAGCTCGTACAGGATCTCGTCCATCTCGAACGCGGCGAGAATCGTCTCGATCAATACGGTGGCGCGGATGGTGCCGCGCGGGATGCCCACCTCGTCCTGCGCCAGGTTGAAGACGTCGTTCCAGAGGCGAGCCTCGAGGTGGCTCTCCAGCTTCGGGAGATAGAAGTACGGGCCGCTGCCCTTGCCGAGCAGACGCTTTGCGTTGTGGAAGAAATAGAGGCCGAAGTCGAACAAGCCGCCTGACACCGGTTTGCCGTCGACCTCGACGTGCCTCTCGTCCAGGTGCCAACCTCGCGGCCGCACGAGCAGAGTCGCCACCTTCTCGTTGAGCCGGTATTCCTTGCCCTCCGGACTCGTGAAATTGATGCGCCGCTCGATGGCGTCGATCAGGTTGACCTGGCCCTCGACCAGGTTGGACCAGGTCGGCGAGTTCGCATCCTCGAAATCGGCCATGAAGACTCGCGCACCTGAGTTCAGCGCGTTGATCAGCATCTTGCGGTCGGTCGGCCCGGTGATCTCGACCCGCCGGTCTTGCAAGTCTTTGGGTGCTTCCGCCACCCTCCAGTCCGAATCGCGAACCGAGCTAGTGGTGACGAGAAACTGCGGCATCTCCCCCGCCTCGATCCGCGTCTGGCGCTCGTCGCGGAGACGCAAGAGCTCCTGCCTTCGACCACCGAACTCGCGGTGCAGCCGAGCGACAAACCCGAGCGCTTGCGGGGTGAGCACCTCGCCCATCCGGCCCTCCACCTTGTGTTTCAGCTGGACCTGCTGAGTGGTGGCCATCGCCACCAATCTACCTGAGCCTCTTACTTCCCGGCGAGGCGCTCCACCACCGGAGCCAGCTGCTCCGCCACCTCGCCCGGCACGATCACGTGCGAGAAGCCGTAACGCTCCCGGCGCGCTTGCAAATCCTCCTCGATCTGCTCGATCGTCCCGATCAAGAAATGCGGCATCTCGAGCACATCTCGAGGCTCGAGTCTCATCGAGGGTGCAATCGCGGACGCGATCGACTCACGGTCGTCGGTGACGTTGGCGAAGAACACGGTGAACCCCAGCTCGATCGACTCCAGACGGTCGCCCGCCGCCTCCCTGATCCAGCCCAGCTTTTCGTCGGTCGCGTCTGCCATTCCGGTCTGGACCAGCTTCGGGTTGATCTGCCCCTCGCTCAGTTTGTAGTTCACATGCACGATGTCCGCCTCGCGCGCCGCCAGGTGGAGCATCTTGCGACCGCCGCCTCCGAGCAGGAGCGGCGGATGTGGCTTCTGAACAGGACTTGGTGCGCCCTCGATCCCGTTGATCGAGTAGTGCTTGCCTTGGAACGAGAACTCGCCGCCGGCGAAGAACTTCTTGATGATCGCAACCGCTTCCTCCAGCCGCTCGATCCGAGTGCCCGGCGAATCGAACGGGATGCCGGCCTGCTCGTAGTCGGAGACCATCCAGCCCGCACCAATGCCCAGGTCCAGCCTGCCGTCGGAGAGCAGGTCGAGCGTCGCAGCCTCTTTGGCCAGCACCACCGGATGCCGGTAGTCGTTGTCGAAAACAAGGGAGCCAATGCGCAATGTGGTCGTGGCATCGGCCGCGGCCATCAGCGCCGCGATGGGTCCCAGTTGATCGCCGAAATGGTCAGGAAGATAGACCGCCGAGTAGGCCATCGACTCGAGGGCCCGCACTTTGTCGCGCCAGTGCGACGCGCTGTGAGCTCGATGCTCCTGGACGTCGAACCGAAACGCACGGTGGTCAGCCACGTGACGACGTTAGCGGAGGGTGGTGCCGAGGGCCAGATTTGAACTGGCGACACCTTGATTTTCAGTCAAGTGCTCTACCAAGCTGAGCTACCTCGGCACGGCGGGTAATTTTATCGGCGGACCGCTACTCGCCATCCGATCGGCTGTGGCAGACTACGGGCCCATCGTGATTGCCCGCATGTCCCTCGTAACGGTTTGCCTGCTGGTCGCGGCATGCGGTGGATCGGCCAATTCGACCTCCAACTCATCTGCAGGAGCCACGCCGAGCCCGACGAAAGGCGCCCACGTCAATTCGGTCGATGCTTGCTCGTTGGTGACTGCTGCCGAGGCCTCCGCGGCGGCCGGGAGCACGGTCACAAATCTCTCAGCCGGCGCCGGCGCGCAAACACCCGGCATCTGTGTCTACGGAAGCTCCGACGGCTCGACATCCGTGTTCGTTCTCGCGCAGGTTTATCCGGACACCACAACCGCGGATTCGATTTCGCCGGAACAGATGGCCGCCGTCATGAACGGCCAGATGGGCGTGACCAACGCCAAATCCGTCCAGGGCATCGGCGACAAGGCTTTCGAATACACAGCGACGAGCTCCTCGGGTGGTGGCATCGCCATCTTCGTCTTCAAGGCCAATGTGGTCTTGATGATCGCCCTCAGCCCGACTACGGACTCCGCCAAGGTCGAAGCTCTAGCGCGGGCAGCGGTCGGGCGCTTCTAACCCTGTCACCACGACCATCTGGGCCCGAATGCGGAGTCCCGGCGTGTCAGTGGGCGGTGATGGACTTGAACCAACGACCTCCTCGGTGTAAGCGAGGCGCTCTAGCCAGCTGAGCTAACCGCCCGTCGATTGCGCGGTAGCCAGTCTACCCACCCGGCAGCAGA
>VBGV01000261.1 GCA_005880755.1 Chloroflexota bacterium | reverse complement strand
CAAGGCGGGCCTGCTCGCCGGGGTCGTGCTGGTCCTCGGCGGGTTGATCGGCACCCTCGCGGGGGGTTGGATCGCGGACCGCCGCGCCCTCAAGAATCCCGCAGGCCACCTCGAGGTCGGGATCGCGGGTTTTCTCGGCGGTGCTGTTTTCATCACGATCGCGCTGCTCGCCCCGATGAACGCCGGCCCGATACCGGTCTTCATTCCCGCGTTTCTGCTGGCGGTGATCTGCCTCTACCTCTACTCGGGACCGTTCACCGCCGTCTCACAGAACGTCGTGTCCCCCGGCCTTCGCGCCAGCTCGGTGACCCTGCTTCTGTTCGTTTCGCACGTCTTCGGAGACTCTCACTCGACGTTTGACGTCGGTTTCATCTCGGAACGGATAGGCAGCCTCCAGACCGCGCTTCTGATCACCTCACCCACCCTGCTGCTCCTTGCCGCCGCGATCGCGGCCACCGGCCTGCGCACCGTCAAGCACGACACGGAGGCGATGGAGGAAGAGTGGGCGGCGCGGCCCGCCGAACCGGCTCCTAGTAGATGAACCCGACCAGTTTCTGCCCGAGCTGACCGGGCTTGATCGTCCGCTCGTCGATCACGTCGAACGCGACCCAGTTCATCTCGGACACCGTCCACGAACCGTCGGCGTTCACCGCCTCTACGTACGAGACGTGTCCGGCCCAGCTCTCCCAGGTGACCATGATCGCGCCGACCTTCGGCGTCGGTCCCACCGGGTAACCCTGAGCCGATGCGTTCGCGTACCAGTAGCCCGCGTCGCCGTTCCAGGTGACGTTGCGCTTGGTCGCCACGTAGTAGGTGCACCACCCAACGGGGAACTTGTTGTTCACGTACGGGCCGAGGCAGCACCCGACGACCTTGTACTGGTAGCCCGACGGCGATCCGCCACGGAGGATTTGGTAGAGCGGTGGAGGCGGCGGGAACGCGCCACCGACACCACCCGGGATGACGATCGTGGTGCCCGCGGCCACGTCCGCCGTGCGCAGGCGGTTGTAGTCGATGATGGTCTGGCTGTCGACCTGGTACTTGGCGGCGAGGCTGTCGATCGTGTCGGTCGCCTTGGTCGTCACCACGATCCCGTGCACCGGCGGGACCACGATCTGGTTGCCGGTCGCCACCGAGTCGGTCGACATGAGGTTGGTGTTGGACCAGCGGATCTCGGCCACGCTCACATGGAACTTGCTCGCGATCGCCGACAGGTCCTCACCGGCCGCAACGGTATAGACGAACGGCTGGCGGTTGACCGGCGCGGAGGTCGGGATCGACACCGGCTTGATCACCGTGCTGTAGCGGCCGAGCGAGACGTCGCCGTACTGGCCACCGTCTCCCACCACAATCGCCTCGGCGTTCACGGGCCCCAACCTGGCCGTCAGGGTCGTTGGGAAGTGGCGATCCATCGCCGCGTAGCTCGACATGGCAACCGCTATTCCCAGGACCACGGCATGGGTCAGGTAACGATTAATTCGCAATGCCTACCCCTAAAGATTTGTGAACCTGCCCTGGCGGTGGGAAGATCCCCAGAAGACCGAGCCACCGTATCAGACCCCCGCCGAGCCAGTCAACCCCGAACGGGGGCCCGCGAGTACACCTACCGCCCCGCTTTGGACACCATGTCCGAATTCAATCCGAATTCGAGGACTCGGCCGCCATAGGCCCCGCCGGCGAACAGCAGTTCGCCTGCCAAAGCGTCGCCTGACCTGGCCGAGTAGCCGGCTCACAAAGATGCTCAACGGGCGGCAACGTGGCTCCTTGCATAAATAAGGACGGGCCGGTCAGGGGCCGCCGCGGACGTAGATCGTCTGCCCCGAGATGAAGCTCGCGTCTTCGCTGCACAAGAATGCGATCACGGCGGCGACGTCGTCCGGCTGGCCGATCCGGCCCAGGGGGATCTGCGAAGCGGCGCCGACCTTGAACGCCTCGAAATCGACCCCCATGCGCTCGGCGGTGGCGCGCGTCATGCGTGTCTCGATGAATCCGGGCGCGACGGTGTTCACGTTGATGTTGAACGGGCCCAGCTCGATGGCCAGGGTTCGCGCCATGCCCTGCAGCCCCGCCTTGGCCGTCGAGTAGTTGGTCTGGCCGCGGTTGCCGAGGGCGGAAGTCGACGAGAGGAACACCATCTTGCCGTACTTGCGCCCGACCATCGGCTTTTGCGCCGCGCGAGCGCAGAGGAAGGTGCCCTTCAGGTGCGTGTCGATGACCGAGTCCCAGTCCTCGTCGGTCATCTTGAAGAGCAGGTTGTCGCGGATGATCCCGGCGCAGCAAATGAGCGCGTCGAGCCGGCCCAGCTCCCCGACCACCCGCCCGACCATCGCCTCCACCGAACCTCGGTCCGTGACATCGCACGCGATGGCGAGACCATGGAGTGGCTTCGCCACCTCCTCCGCGGGCGAGAGATCCATGTCCGACACCACGACGCGCGCCCCCTCGGAAGCGAACCGCGAAGCCGTTGCCGCCCCGATGCCGCGGCCTCCCCCCGTGATCAGCACCACCTGGTCCTTGAACTTCATTTCGTCTCCGTTTCGAACGCGGCGCCGCCATCTTTGCGGGGGTCGGATGCGCCGGACAGAAAGCCGTCCTGCTCAGCCACGATCAGCTGCGGCCGAGCGAAGTACGAGTCGTAGTTGAGCGTGCGCCGGTTGACGGCGTAGCCCAGCCGCTCCAATCCCTCGCACACGACGCGAGGGATCCGAGCCTCCGCCTGCACCACGTCGCCCTGGAAGTCGACCCGTGGTGCGCTGACAGCCTCGACCGGAGACATCTCGTGGTCGAGCACGTTGACCAGGACCTGGAGGATGGCGGTGACGATCTTGGTCCCCCCCGGCGCGCCGGCGCACACGCGCAGCTTGCGTCCGTCGAAAACCATCGTGGGGGTCATCATCGTCACTCGCGTCTTGCCCGGCCGAATCGAGTTGGGCCGGCCCGGCCGAGGGTCGAAGCAGTTCATGTAGTCGTTGTAGCCAAAACCAAGTCCGGGAGTGACGACGCCGCTCGCGGAGCCCAACGTGTGGGACAGCGACACCGCGTTGCCCGCCTCGTCGACCACGCAGACATGAGTCGTGTCCGGCCGATCGTGCACGACCTGGCGCGCGGCAGCGGCGTACTGCTTGTCCGCGAGCGCTCCGATCGGGATCTCGACGAAGCGTGGGTCGGCGACGTGCAGCTGCCGGTCTGCAAGTGCCCACGCCATCGCCTCCACCAGCAGCCGTGCCGCCTCGGTGCTCGGCCACCCATGCGCGGCGAGGTCGAACCCTTCCAGGAAGTTCAGCATCTGAAGCAGCGTCAGCCCGCCGGCCGGCGGTCCGGCCGCGGCCACCTGGA
The DNA here is from genome assembly GCA_005880755.1 of Chloroflexota bacterium. Taxonomy (GTDB): domain Bacteria; phylum Chloroflexota; class Dormibacteria; order Dormibacterales; family Dormibacteraceae; genus 40CM-4-65-16. Next base: position 124 of record VBGV01000261.1, on the reverse strand, counting down.
GGCCTCGATACGTGCCGCGAATCGGCTCGGTGACGTTGACGCGATAGCCCTCCAGGTCTTCCCCGGTGATGAATCCGCCGTTGGCCTCGAAGTCCAAAGCGATTTCTTCAGCAATCTCACCCTT
>VBGV01000260.1 GCA_005880755.1 Chloroflexota bacterium | reverse complement strand
CAGTGGCAGCGCGAGGTTGGCGATCTCCGCCACCGTGCGCGACAGCTCGCTGAACTTTTCGACCGAGTCGGCGGCCAGCGCGTCCACCCCCAGCTTGAGCACAAGGTTGGAGACGACGGATACGAGGTTCGCGTTGCCGCAGCGCTCGCCATAGCCGTTGATAGTTCCCTGCACCATATCGGCGCCGGCCATCACGCCGGCAAGAGAGTTGGCGACCGCGAGCTCGCAGTCGTTGTGCGTGTGGATGCCGACGCGTGCGCGGCTGCCGGCGTTGGCGAGCGCCGCTCGCATGGCCTCGACACCGTCTCGGACCGCATCGGGTTGGCTCCCACCATTGGTGTCGCAGAGCACGACCCACGACGCGCCGGCTCGTGCCGCGGACAGACAGACCTCGATCGCGTATTCGGCGTCGCGCGCGTAGCCGTCGAAGAAGTGCTCCGCGTCGAAGATGACCT
>VBGV01000259.1 GCA_005880755.1 Chloroflexota bacterium | reverse complement strand
TGCAGTACGGTCGCCACCTGCCAGGTGTCGCTCTTGCCGACCAACGTCCACACGGGCGCTCCGCTGTCGGCCAGGGCCTTCAGGTTGGCGTCGTCCTCGCACCTGCCGTCGGCACGCCGGGTCGCGCCGAACGCGGCCAGCCGCGAACGCCCCAGTGGCTCTTGGGCGAGACGCGCGAACAGCTCCTCGTCTTTCGGATTCGAGCCGGGAAATCCACCTTCGACGTAATCGAAGCCCAACCCGTCGAGGAGCCGCGCGATGCGCTCCTTGTCCGCGGCGGAAAAGGAGACGGCCGGACCCTGCGCGCCGTCGCGCAGAGTCGTGTCATAGATGACTATTGGCTTCCGAGCGGACATAAAAAAACCTCCCGACCCTTGGGGTGGGAGGTCAACCGACATCAGCGGCGCGCGCTAAGTCGGGGGACCTCCCCGGCTAATCTCGATGGCGATGCCGCGCTGAGTGCGCATGCTGTGTCGAAGGCTAGGGCATCGGCGAGGTGTCGCGCATGGTTGCGGCCCCCAAATCGACGCCCGCGGGCTAGTGCGGCGGCGACAGCGGGGCGATTGTCTCCGTGCGTTCGCGACGAGGCCGGCGCCGCCTCCATAGTTTCCTCTTGACAAAACGCCAGGGCAGGGGTACGGTTTGTCGAAACCGATTCGACAATGTCGAACGCTAGTCAGAATTAACGAGGGGGTTTCACGGCGATGTACTCGATTCGACAGAGGTTCTTGGCCGAAGTTCTGGGCACGGCCGCCCTGGTTCTCGTCGGGCCGGGCTCGGTGATCGCGACGCTGACGCTGGCGGGCAAGGCGGTGCCGGCCGTGACCGAAGCTGACCTGCTGGGGATCAGCTTCGCTTTCGGCTTCATCATCACCGCGCTCGTCTATGCGATCGGCAAGGTTTCCGGATGCCACATCAACCCGGCGGTGACCTTCGCGCTCGCGGTCACGAAGCGTTTTCCGTGGCGTGAGCTCCCCGTCTACTGGGTCGCCCAGTTCGTGGGCGCCGTGATCGGCGCATTCGCCATCTGGGGCGTCTTTGGCGCCAACGCCGTGACGTTCGGCATGGGCCAGACCCACTTCGCCGCCGATGCCTCGACTTCTTACTACCTGCAGGCAGCGCTCGCCGAGGCTGCCGGCACAGGTCTGTTGCTCTTCGCCATCCTCGGCATCGTCGACGGCCGCTCGCCGCAGCAGCTCGCGGGTCTCGTGATCGGCGGCGCGGTGGTCGGCATCATCCTGATCTTCGGTCCCGTCACCGGCGCGTCGCTCAACCCGGCGCGTGCATTCGGTCCCGAGCTCGTGCAGGCGATCGCCGGCGGCACCACGTTCTGGACGCAATACATCCCCGTCTACCTGATTCCGGGGCTCATCGGCGCTGCGGCCGCGGCGTTTGCCTACGACTACCTGGCCAACCCGCGCCTCGTCGAGCAGCCGATCGAAGAAGCCGTCTCGCACGAAGAGGCGCCGGCCCGCGCCGCTGCCGCGCACTAAGGAGTAAGACGTAAATGGCAATCGAAACCAGGAAGATGCGCAAGTTCCTCAACGACCCGGCGCAAGTCGTGAAGGAGTCCCTCGCCGGGCTTGCCGCAGCACACCCCGACCTCGTCCGTTACGACGCCGCGGCGCAGATCATCGTCCGCAAAGACGCGCCTCGGCGCGGCAAGGTCGCCCTCATCTCGGGCGGAGGCTCCGGCCACGAGCCGCTCCACGGCGGGTTCGTCGGCCTCGGCATGCTCGACGCTGCATGCCCCGGCGAGGTCTTCACCTCTCCCGTCCCGGCGCAGATGCTCGCCGCGACCAAGGCTGTCGATGGCGGCGCGGGCGTCGTGCACATCGTCAAGAACTACACGGGCGACGTCCTGAACTTCAAGCTGGCCGCCGAGGACGCGGCCGATGAAGGGATCAAGGTCACGTCGGTCGTCATCGACGATGACGTTGCGGTCCAGGACTCGCTCTACACCGCGGGCCGCCGCGGCGTCGGAGCGACTGTGCTGGCCGAAAAGATCGCCGGCGCGGCGGCCGAAGGCGGGGCAGACCTGGCCAAGGTCACCGACCTCGTCAAGCGGGTCAACGATCGCTCGCGGTCGTTTGGGGTCGCTCTCTCTTCCTGCGTGCCGCCAGCTTCGGGCAAGGCGATCTTCGAGCTGCCCGAGGGGCAGATCGAGCTTGGTATCGGCATCCACGGCGAGCCCGGACGGCGGCGCGCGGACCTCGGCTCTGCGAGCGAGGTCGTCGACGTGATCGTCGAAGCGGTCGTTTCCGACCTCAAGCCAAAGAGGGGATCGAAGGTGCTTGCCTTCGTCAACGGCATGGGCGGGACTCCATTGCTCGAGCTCTACCTTCTTTATGGAGAGGTCGACAAGAAGCTCCGCGCCGCGGGCGTGGAGCCCGTGCGCAACCTGGTCGGAAGCTACATCACATCGCTCGAGATGGCCGGCGCGTCGCTGACCTTGCTCGAGCTCGACGAAGAGCTGACGAAGCTCTGGGACGCGCCGGTTCACACCCCGGCGTTGCGCTGGGGCGTGTAGCGATTAACTTGATCAGCCAAAGGGTCATGGACGCGGCCACGATCACCTCCTGGATGCGCGAGATCGATATCGCCGTCCGCGCCGAGCGCGACCACCTGGTCCAGCTCGACGCGGCCATCGGCGACGGAGACCACGGCACCAACATGGTCAGGGGATTCGAGGCCGTCGTCCAGGCCCTTGACTCGGACGGCGGTTCGCCGCCCGGCAAGCTCCTCATCCTCGCGGGGCGCACGCTCGTCTCGACGGTCGGCGGCGCGAGCGGACCGCTATGGGGATCCGCCCTGCGCAGCGGCGGCCGCGTGCTCGGCGACCAGGCGACCTTCGATGGCATGGAGCTGGTCGAGGTGCTGGCCGCCGCGCTCGCCTCGGTCAAGGACCTTGGCACGGCGGCGGTCGGCGACAAAACGATGGTCGACGCGCTGGAGCCGGCGGTCGACACACTTCGTTCGCGCCTGGCCGACGGCGTTTCGCTCGACGATGCGATCGATGAAGCCGCGGGGGCGGCCGAAGCTGGAATGCGGTCGACCATCCCGCTGCAGGCCCGCAAAGGGCGCGCCTCTTATCTCGGCGAGCGGTCGGTCGGTCATCAGGATCCTGGCGCGACGTCGACCGCGCTGATCATTCGGGCGCTGCAGAAGGCAGTCACGAAGGACTCGTAATGCGCGCCCTGCCGGGGGTGAGCGCCGCGCCGGGCATCACGGTCGGTCGCGCAGTGGTGCTCGACCTTACTCGAGGGCA
>VBGV01000258.1 GCA_005880755.1 Chloroflexota bacterium | reverse complement strand
TTCGAGACCGGCAGGCTCTCGCCGGTGACGACTGATTCGTCCACCTCGCTGGTGCCGTCCTCGACCACAGCGTCCACTGGGACCTTCGAGCCGGGCTTGATGAGAACGACGTCGCCGACCTGGAGTTCCGACGTCGGTACCTCGACCTGCTCGCCTTCTCTGATGACGATCGCCATCGGTGGGGCAAGATTCAAGAGGGCGCGGACGGCGTCGTTGGCGCCTCCCCGGGCTCGCATCTCGAGCCAGTGGCCCAGGAGCACAAAGGCGGCCAGAACCGTCGACGCTTCATAGAAGACATCCCCGCCGCCGCGGAGGGTGACGACCACCGAGTAGGTCCAGCCGGCGGCGATGGCGACCGCGACCAGGACCATCATGTCCAGGGTCCGCGCTTTCAGGGCGCGCACGGCTCCGTCGAAGAAGATCCAGCCCGAGTAGCCGATTACGGGCAGGCTCAGGATCAGCTGGAAGACGTCGTCGCGCATGCCAAAGGGCGCCGGAACGGCGAAATGCAAGACCTGGCGGCCGATCGCCGACCAGAGCAGGATCGGCACGGACACCACCGCGGCGACCAGAAACCTGTTGCGCATGTCCTGGACCATGGCGTCCATCGACATCTCCGCGTGCCCACCGTGGCCCATCACCTCGTGCGGGGAATGCATCGCCATGGGGTGGTCACTCATTAGACCACTATACCTCCAGGGGGTATGATTGACAGATGGCAGGCTATACCAAAGATAAGCAGAAGATCGAGACGAGGTTGCGGCGCATCGAGGGGCAGGTGCGCGGCATCCAGAAGATGGTGGCGGAGGATCGCTACTGCATCGACGTGCTGACTCAGGTCAACGCGACCCGGGCGGCACTCGAAAGCGTGGCGCTCCAACTCCTGGCCGACCACACCGAGCACTGCGTAACGGAGGCGATCCGGTCTGGCGGCGGAAGCAAGAAAGTGCGCGAGCTCAATGACGCGGTCGAGCGCTTGGTGAGGAGCTAGGTCGAAGTGTTTGTAGTCAGCGCGATCCTGCACGCGCTGCAACTCTCCTTCTTCATGCTCTGGGAGGTCCTCTGGCCACTCGCCTTTGGCTTCCTGCTCTCGGCAATGGTCCAAACAGTCGTTTCGAAGCGGGCCGTGGCCGGCGCGCTGGGCAGACCCGACTTGAAGGGTTTCCTTCTCGCATGCGGCTTGGGCGCTGCGAGCTCGTCCTGCTCTTATGCGGCGGTTGCGGTGGCCAGGGCGCTCTTCCGCAGAGGAGCCAGTTTCGTCAACGCGATCATCTTCGAGTTCGCGTCGACCAACCTGGTCTTCGAGCTGGGCCTCGTCCTCCTCATCCTTTTGGGCTGGCAGTTCGTAGCCGCCGAGTTTGCCGGCGGCCTACTGATGGCGCTGCTGTTATGGATTCTCTTCAAGGTAACGCTGCGTCAGCGGATGGTCGACGAGGCCAGGCTGCAGGCAGATCGCGGTGTCTTCGGCTCGACCCATGAGGCGCACGGCGAGATGGACATGTCAATCACCGACGGGCCCTTTGTTTCCCGGCTCTTTTCGCCGCGAGCTTTCACCGCCATCTCGCATTCGTTCTTCATGGACCTGAACGCCCTATATGTCGACCTTGGACTGGGCTTTCTGATCGCCGGCGCGCTTGCCGCCTGGGTCCCGAATAGCTGGTGGCAGGCGTTCTTCCTGACCGACCACCCTGCGCTGAACGAGTTCTGGAGCCCGCTGATCGGCCCCGTGATCTCGATGCTCAGCTTCGTCTGCTCGGTGGGCAATGTTCCCCTGGCGGCCGTGCTCTGGAACGGGGGTATCAGCTTCGGCGGCGTGATCAGCTTCATCTTCGCCGACCTGATCATCCTGCCGATCCTGAACATCTATCGGAAGTACTACGGAGGCCGCATGTCGCTCTACCTGCTCGCGGTCTCGTATGCCGCGATGGCGCTGGCCGGGTTCCTTGTCGGAGGTGCCTTCCAGCTCCTGGGACTGGCCCCGACCAATCACCACCTCACCGTCTTCGAAACCCAGCCGACCTGGAACTACACCACGTTTCTGGATATCGCGTTTCTTCTGCTGATGGCAGTGTTGGCTTGGCGTTTCATCACCACCGGCGGAATCGAAATGCTGCGGGCGCACGCTCGCCGACCACAAGCCGGTGCACAGCTTGTCCGGGACCCGGTGTGCGGGATGAGCGTCGATCCGGCCACCTCCACCCAACAGGCCAACTTTGGCGGCGAGACGTACCACTTCTGTTCGGCTGCGTGTCGCTCGGCATTCGAGAGCGATCCGTCCCGGTACACGGTTCGGACTGCGGCGCTCGTCGGTCAACAGCAGGCCTTTGGTGGCCAAGGAGACGATATGGAAAGCAGTGGGACGGCGACAGATCCGGTCTGCGGCATGATGGTGAACACGCGAACGGCCGAATACCGCTCGTTTCGTGGAGGCGACACCTACTACTTCTGCTCGGCCGGCTGCAAGGAGAGATTCGATAAGGATCCCGACAAGTACCTCGCGCGAGACGAAGGTGGCCATCGAGCGCACTGAGGTGCCCTCTGCCTACGTCGGGGCAGCGAAGCCGCGCGTTACCTGATCGCCGGCGCCAACGTCGAGTAAGCAAGTTCGACTCAGTACGTTGCAGGACCGGGAGCGCCAACGACACTTCAAGAGAGCGACCTCGGCCCGGTTGTGGGGCATGTGAAGTTCAAGGTCGCCGGCAATGTATGCGATCCCAATTACCGGCCGAAGGACGGGGACGCGGCGTTTCTGGACCCCGGAGCGCCGATTTACCAGGTCGTCGGTCGGCCAACCAGTCAAGCCGTGGCGGCCAAGCGAAACGGCCAGATCCTCAGCTACGAGGCAAAAGGTCCCTAACCGATGCGTCCTGATTTGCGGCGCGACGAAGATGTTGCTCGACCTGGTCCGAATCTGCGCCTGATTTGGTCCGGCTCAGTCGATTGGATCCAGGAGCGCGCGATTCTCCAGCAGGCAGTTCCGGAGCGCTGAGGCATCGAGCGATCGCGGCGTCTTTTGCGACTTGACCGCCATCGCGGCCGCGGTGCCTGCTGCCTGGCCCATCGCCATGCATGTGGCCATCGAACGCGCCGACGCGTGGGCGTCGTGCGTGGCCGAGAAGCATCGGCCCGCGACGAGCATGCCTTCGACGCCTTCGGGCAGCAGGCACCGATACGGGATTCCGTACACCCCGCCTCCGGGCACATACGTCCACCTCGTATCGGGACCTGACGCGTGGTCTTCGATTGGCGCTCCGCACAGAGCGATCTCGTCTTCGAAGCGGCGGGCCTTCAACACGTCGTCGCGGGTGAGGCGGTAGTCCCCGATCACGCGACGGCTCTCGCGCACGCCGATCGCCGGGCTCGTCGCCACCAGGACCGAGCGATCGAATCCGGGCACCTTATCGCGCAGGAACCGGTGGTACTCCCGCACCTGGCGGCGGCCATCGATCTCGGCACGCGTGAGCTGCTCCGGGTCGGTGGCGTCGACGTTGGGGATGCGGGTCATGTGCACGGTGACGACGCCCGCGTGCGGTGTCCGGTGCCACGACCCTTCGAGCCGCGGCAGCGTGTAGTCGCCTGACTCGGCGGCGCGGTGCATCAGCGCCCACAGCTCGGTCTTGGGCAAGGCCGAAGCTTTTTCGACGTCGACGTTGGCGACGCGGAAGATCGTGGACAGGGATTGGAGGTTGGGAGTCGACTTCGCATCTTCATATGGGACGCCCGCCATCGCGCAGACGTCCGCGTCGCCCGACGCGTCGATGATCGCCTCAGCCTCGAAGACCGACTCACCACCCTTGTTCCAGGCCCGGATGCTGACGATGCGCCCGTCGCGCAGCGCCACGCCCGTCGCCCACGTGTGCAGGAGGACGTCGACCCTCGCGTCTTCGGCCAGGCGCTCCCACACGACCTTGAGGACCTCGGGGTCGTAGGTGACCCCGGTCCCCGCGCCGTAGGTGTTCGGTCGCTCGAACGCCATGCCCTCCGCCTTCAGCTGTTCGGCGACCTCCCAGCCGATCCCGCCCACGACGCGGCGTGCCTTCTCGCCGGGTGTGTAGAACGCATAGAACGTGTCGAGCACCGCGGTCGAGGTGCCGCCGAGAAACGGGAGGCGGTCGAGCAGCAGCGTTCGCGCGCCGAGCTGATGCCGGCGGAGCTCCCTGCCGAGCCGGCGCCCACGACCACCACGTCGTAGCGCTTGTTCATCGGGTCGCCATCGAGAACGCCCGGGCGGGCGTGTCGACCAGGATCTGGCGGACCACGTCCGCCCCGACGCGGCTCCGCAGGCGCGGCACGAACGTTCCCATCAGATAGCTCAGGCCCGGTCCCCCACCATAAGAGCGGAAGTAATCCCGCTGTCCAAGGTCGAGGCCGAGCATCAGGGCGCCCGCATGCCCTGCTTTCACCATCGCCTCGACGAGGTCCAACAGCTGGCTGTCGGGCCTGTATTTGATGCGGCCGGGAGTGTCGTATTCGAGGGTCACGCCGCGGTCGGCGATCGCAGCATGGAGCTCGCGGTCGGGGTTGCGGTCGAGGTGGGCCAGGATGATGCGATCGGCTTGTACTCGCTCGCGTGTGAGCAGGTCGATGATCTCGTGAGCGCACGTGCCGATCTCGGTATGGACGAGGATTGGCGCGCCGGTCTCACGGCTGCCGATGGCGGCTGCCATCAACCGACGTTCCTCGAGCACGCTGATGCGCTGATAGGAGGCGCCCGCCTTGATCACGCCCGCGCGCGCCGAATCGGGCGGCGCTGCGCTGAGCCAGTCGTCGGGGTGCATCCCCAGCTGCAGGTCGGCGAGGATCCGCTCCGCCAGCAGCTCGATGGGCGCGGTGCGCACCCAGTGACCTTCCGGGTAATGAGCATCGCGGTGGTAGCCGGTCGCCGCCACGACGTGCACACCGGTGGCTTCCGCGACCGCCCTCATCTTCGCCGGACGCCGGCCGAGACCGATCGGCGTCACCTCCACGATCGCATGCAGACCGCCGCTCGCCGCATTGGTCACTTCTTCGACTGCTCGATCTGTGTCCTCGAAGTCCTGGCCCGGTAGCGCCGGGCTGCGCAGGAAGAGATGATCGTGCGCATCGGTGACACCGAGCTGTTCGGGCGAGATCGGACCGAGCACAGTGACGATCATCAGCGGCACTATAAGCGCGCCATGTCTTTACACCTCGGTCTCGACGTGGGTGGGACGAACCTGAAGTGGGCCGTGGTCGAACGCGAGTCGCTCGAACCGCGGCTCGTCAAAACAGGTCTCCTGCCCACCGACACGCGCGGAGGCGAAGAGAGCGTGGTCCGGCAGCTGATCGAGGTGGCACGAGCCGTTTTTGGCGACATCGACGGCGTCGAGTCGGTCGGGGTCGGCATGCCCGGTGTCCTCGACCCCGCCGCAGGCGTCACCCGGTTCATACCCAACATTCCCGGGAATTGGGACGGCGTGCAGGTCACCGACGCGATCGCGCGTGGGGTCGAGGCGCCGTGCCACCTGATCAATGACGCGCGCGCCTTCGCGCTCGCCGAGCACGGCCTGGGCGCGGGCCGCGGCGCGACCTCGATGCTGGGGATCACGCTCGGCACCGGGGTGGGCGGAGGGCTGATCCTCGATGGGCGCCTCCACCTCGGCTACCAAGGCACCGCAGGCGAGTTCGGCCATCAGACGATCGTTCCCGATGGGCCGCCATGCGGCTGCGGCAATCGCGGCTGCCTCGAGACGTTCGCCCGAGCGGGTGCCATCGCCGCCGCGTCGGGCCAACCAGACGTGGAGGGAGCTGTGGCCGCGGCGCGCGCGGGCGATCCGCGGGCACAGCAAGCGTTCCGCGACGCCGGGCGATACCTGGGGATTGGCGTGAGCAACGTGGTGGTGCTGGTCGGCGTCGACCGGGTCGTGCTCGGCGGGGGTGTCGCCGCCGCGGGCGAGTTGCTGCTCGGTCCGATTCGAGAAGAGCTTCAGCGTCGCGTCCACGTCACGGACGTCACGCGCATCGAGGTCGTGTGCGGCGAGCTGGGGATCTGGGCGGGGGCGATCGGTGCGGCGCTGCACTCCTCCCCTGTTCGCCTCCACGCCCCTCACCCTGACCCTCTCCCCTGAACGGGGAGAGGGAAGACTTGCATTTTGTCTAGATAGCTATACATTTAACGGCCGTGGTGGTGGCGACGGTATCGCCTGAGGACAGCTTCAGGCCCCGTTATCGCGAAATCGAGCAGGCGATCCGGCAGCGCCTGGCCCGGTTGAAGCCTGGCGCCGAGCTGCCTTCTGACGCCCAGCTCTGTGAGGAGTTCGCGGTGAGCCGGATGACCGCGCGCCATGCCATGCATCGCCTGGCGCAGGAGGGGCTGGTGTTCCGTGTTCGAGGCCGCGGAACCTTTGTCGGCGAGCCGCCCACGCACCGCCGCGCCAACAGCCTCCTCAGCTTCTCG
>VBGV01000257.1 GCA_005880755.1 Chloroflexota bacterium | reverse complement strand
AAACCCGGCACATCGGCGAGGAACAGCAACGGAATCTCGAACGCATCGCATAGCCAGATGAAGCGCGCCGCTTTGTCGGCCGAGTCGTTGAACAGCACTCCGCCTTTTTGCATGGGCTGGTTGGCGACGACGCCCACGGGCTGGCCCTCGAGCCGCGCGAACCCGGTCAGCAGCTCTCTGGCAAACAGCTTTTTGATCTCGACCCAGCTGCCCTCGTCGATGACAGCGTCGATCAGCTTGCGCATGTCGTAGCCGCGGTTCGGCTCTTCCGGGATCAGCTCGCCGATCGGCTTCGGGCTGAGCCGCGCGGGCTTGGCCTCGCACGGCGCCGACTTTTCGCCTGTGCGCTGCGGCATGTAACGGAAATAAGCCTTCGCGAACTCGATCGCCCCCTTGTCGTCCGCCACCAACGCATCGCCCAGGCCGCTTTCGGTGGCGTGCATCCGCGCCCCACCCAACTCCTCGAGGGTCACCTTCTCTCCGACCACGACCTCGACCATGCGCGGGGAGCCGAGGTACATCGACGCGTTGCCCTCGACCATGATCACGACGTCGCAGCAGGCCGGGATGTATGCGCCGCCCGCCGCCGACGGACCGAACAGCATGCAGATCTGCGGCACCACGCCGGACAGCTGAACCTCGTTGAAGAATATGCGCCCGGCATGGCGGCGGCCGGGGAACATCTCGATCTGGTCCGTGATGCGCGCCCCCGCCGAGTCGACCAGATAGAAGAGCGGTACGCGGTGTCGTGCAGCGGTTTCCTGGATGCGGATGATCTTCTCGACCGTCCGCGCGCCCCAGCTGCCCGCCTTCACCGTCGGGTCGTTCGCCATCACGGCGACCTGGCGGCCCTCGACCATCCCGAGTCCGGTCACCACCCCGTCCGCGGGCAGCTCCTCGGCGAGCACATTGGCGAACAGTCCGTCCTCGATGAACGAGCCCTTGTCCAGCAGCAGGTCGAGACGTTCGCGCGCGGTCAGCTTGTTCTGCTCTCGCAGCTTGGGCAGATATCGCGTCCCGCCCTTCAGCGCTTTGTCGCGCAGCTCGCGTTGCCGAGAACCCGACACTACTTACCTTTGAAGTCCGGCTCGCGCTTCTCGAAGAAGGCTTTGATTCCCTCCCGTGAATCCTCGGTCTGCGACACGAGGAGGAACTGTCCGTGCAGGTAATGAAGCGCGGCGCGGAAGTCCATGTCCTGCTGGCGGTAGAAGGAATCGCGGCCCAGCCGCATCGCGACGGGGGACTTCTTCGCCAGCTGTTCCGCGATCTCTTTGACGGTCGGGTCGAGCTGATCGTGTGCCACGACACGGTTGATCACCCCGAGCGATTGCAGCTGGGTCGCGGTCCACCGGTTGCCGAGCATCTCCATCTCGAGCAGCACCTTGCGCGGGATGCTGCGGGAGAGGATGGCCTGGATCATCATCGGCCAGATCCCGACGTTGATCTCCGGCGTGCCGAACGTGGCCGTGTCGACGGAAACCAGGATGTCGCAGCTGCAAGCCAGGCCCAGGCCGCCGGCGAGGGCGTGGCCGTTGATGCGACCGACGATCGGCTTGCCGAGCTCGGCCATGAGGATGAACAGGTCGACGAAAAGATCTCGGCTCCGATAGCGCTCGAGGCCGCTCATCTCGCCGTCGAAGCTGCTGAGGTCCGCGCCGGCGCAGAAGACGCGTCCGGCCCCGGTGAGGATCACGACGCGAACGTCGGATTCGTCGCGGCACCACTGAAAGGCGGCTGCGAGGTCTCGCAGCATCACCGCCGAGAGCGGGTTGCGCTGCTCGGGCCGGTTGAGGGTGACGGTGGCGACCTGCCCGTCCACGACGAGCAAGACCTGCTCGAGATCGGGTTTCTGCGCCACCCGCTTAGCCTAGAACTCCGACCGCGATCAAGACTCCGACGAGGATCAAGACGCCGCCGCCGATCTCCTCGCTCCACTCCTCAACCCGCTTGCCAAGGTGGTGGCCGACCTCGAGGCCGACCAGCGACATCACGATGCTGACGACGCCGAAAGTCAGTGCGGCAAGCCAGACGTCGACAGGGTAAACGGCGAGCGCAAAGCCGACGGCGAGGTTGTCGATGCTGAGCGCCAACGCGGTCACGAGCAGGCCGCGGCTGCTCATCTCCTGGCGCTGTGTCTGGTCCTTTTTGATGACCCGCTCCTGGAAGAGGGTGTAGGCGCCGGTGAGGATCAGGATGGCGCCGCCCACGTACTTTCCGTAGCCGCCAAACAGCCATGCCAGCTGGTGTCCGAGCAGGAGGCCGAGCGCCGGCATCAATGCCTCGAAGAATCCGAAGGCCAGCCCGACCCGGATCCTGGTCTTGACGTTGATCCCGCTGAGGCCGATCCCGATCGCGCCGGCGAAGTTGCTGAGGCCGACGGAGAGGCTGACGAGCAGCAGGCTGAGGATCGCGTGCACGCCGGAATTGTAGGGAGGCTACCGAAGGCCGCCTGGCGTGAGTTCGTTAGGCGATATGACCGCACTACTTAACAAAAATACTTTGCTTGCCCCATTTGGGCCTTTCACAATTGCACCGAACCTGCAAACGCTCCTGTCACCCAAAGTTAGGCCCTTAATCGCTTAAAGCACACAACTCGCCCACCCCAGAAAGTAATGAAGGTCAAACCACGCGATGCCCTCGCGAGTCCGGTCGCGGCCAGCCACGATGGCTCGATCGATCTCGACAAGCCGATTTTCACGCTCAGCGTGGCCTCCGAGATCCTCGAGGTGCATCCCCGCACTTTGATGATGTACGAGCACCTGAGCATGATTCAGCCCAGGCGAACCGTTACCAATCGCAGGCGCTATTCGCGCCGAGACGTGATGAAGCTCCAGGCCATCCAGACGCTGACAAGGGAGCACCACGTCAATCTCGCTGGCGTTCGCTACATCCTCGCGCTGCTCAAACGGCTGCAGAACGCGGGAGTAGACCCCCCGGAGGAGCTCAAGAACCTGGACGTAACCCAGCTCGACGTCTAAGCAAAAACCTGGTTTGAGGGAAAGGCAACAAAGAGGCAAATGTCAAAGAAAAGACGGCGTCTAGAAATCAAGGTCGACCCGATCCCGGCGATGTACATGGAAGAGACCGCCTCCTGCCCGGT
>VBGV01000256.1 GCA_005880755.1 Chloroflexota bacterium | reverse complement strand
TCAAAGGCCGAATCCAGCGATTAGAGCGTTCTAGAACCGTAAGAGGGAGTGCACGTGGCGAACATCCAGGAAGTAACCGACAGCGAGTTTGAAAGCGCCGTTCTGAAGGCCGACAAGCCGGTGCTCGTCGACTTCTGGGCGACCTGGTGCGGACCCTGCCGCATGATCGCGCCGATCGTGGAGCAGATCCACGGCGAGCTCGGGGACAAGATCAAGGTCATGAAGATGGACATCGACGAAAACCCGGCGGTGCCGATGCAGCTCGGGATCATGTCGATTCCGACCGTCATCATCTTCAAGGACGGCAAGGCGGCGGAGCGGACCGTCGGCTATCGCCCGAACATGAAGGGCGACCTGAAGGCAAAGCTCGAAGCGCTGATCTAAGCGATCGCAGCTCCGTCCGGCATCAGCGTCGGGCCCGATGGCGTTGCCCGGTGCTGGTGGGGGGATTCGGATGACCTTCGGCGCTATCACGACACCGAGTGGGGCCGGCCCGTGGTTGACGACCGGCGTCTGTTCGAGAAGCTGGTCCTGGAAGGTTTTATGTCGGGGCTGAGCTGGCTGACGATCCTCCGCAAGCGCGAGCATTTCCGCGCAGCGTTTCGCGATTTCGACCCGCCGACCGTGGCGCGATTTGGGGCCCGCGAAGTCTCCCGATTGATGCGCGATGCCGGCATCGTGCGCAACCGAGCCAAGATCGACGCAACGATCAACAACGCCCGCCGCCACGCCGAGCTGGTCAAGGAGTTCGGCAGCTTCGCCGCCTATGTCTGGGGCTACGAACCCAAACCGCGCAAGGCTTTGCTCGCCCATGCTGCCTTGATGGAGCGCGGCGTTCCCGACGAGGCGGTCGCGATGAGCAAGGACCTGCGGCGACGGGGCTGGGCGTTCATCGGTCCGACGACGGTCCACTCGTTCATGCAGGCGATGGGCCTGGTCAACGACCATGTCCGGGGATGCACGGCGGGGTTAGAGGTCGAGAGCCTGCGCAGGAACTTCGTACGACCGCGCTAATCTAGCCGCGGGCTGGGGATGTACGGGGGCTGGTGCCCCCCGCAGTCTTCAAAACTGTTTGCGGGGCGCTGTTGAGGCGTCCTGGGTGGGTTCGATTCCCATCCATCCCCGCCACATTTGGCCAGTTCTGATAGCCAAGATGACAGCCACAGCAGTGGCCCTCCGCATACCCCCCGGTGGATATCCGTTCATCGACTGGCGACAGCCAATTTCCGCTGTTTTGGGCTAAATAAGCTCAGATTCAGCAAGGTCGGCATATGCTCGGACATCAGACGGGGTAGCGGTTGAGCGGGGACATCAGTACGCCAGGCGAAGGGTCGGACTGCCGAACTAAGGCGCCGTCCAAAGAGCTCGTGTCGGTCAAGCGGGGGCTTGGACCAATTTGATAAAGCCAATCTGGGCGTCGCCGGGCGGTTTCACGCGGAAAGTGGCGGCTCTGGCTCGGCCAACGGATATCGGGCCCAAGGCCCTGCGGGCCCACAACGTGCGGCTGGTGGTTGGCGCCCTTGTGGCGATCGGTTTGGCGCTCCTTCTCTACCGCAGCAGCCAGCGGGATGCCGGATTCGCCATTCTGGTCGCTCTTGGTGGAGCCGCCGGTTGGCTGTTGCCAGGCAGAGTCGCAGCGCTGATCTGTCTTGCCGAAGTCATCGCCTTGGCAGGATGCCTCTGGTTCGGCAGCCTGCCCTGGACGACTGGCCTTGTCCAGATCGCGATCGTGACTTCGTTGACCGGTTTTGCCCATCTCGCGGCAGAAAGAGAACTAAGCGCGCGCCGTGACGCTGCCAATGAACGGCGCCTGGACGGATTGACCCTGTTGCTCGAGACCGCGGAATTGCTTGCCAGAACGCCGGATCGCGATGTGATCCTGAAAACCGCGGTATCGGCGGCGGCGCGAGTGGTTTCTGTATCGGGCAACAATCGGTCGGCCCACGCCGCCTTCCATGAAGTTATCGGTGAGCGGATCAGGATTACGGTGGTTGCAGATGAGCCGCCCGCAAGGGAGATAGCGAGCGGATTCGAGTATCCAATAGCCAGAAACCAGGCAGCACGTGCCGCCATTCGCACCGGCAGGCCGGCGTTCGTTCGTCCAGGCCACCTCAGCAGCCCTCTGCGCGAGCTCGCCGATCGCCTCGAGTGGCCCGTGCTCATCATGGCGCCCGTCTACTGTGCGGGCTCATTGCACGGGTTGCTTGCCGCGTCCGCCCGCGACGGCCCAGCGGTCGACCAGCTTCAGCAATACCTGCTGGGCGCGCTGGCCCGTTTGACGAGCTCAAGTCTTAACTCGGGGGCCGATAAACAAGAACTGCTTTCGGCAGTGTCAAGGAATCGCGCGGGCGAGATCACTGCGCTGGGTTTGCTCCCCAGCTTCGTCGACGAATTGCGCGAAGCAGTGAAAGCGATCAAGCAGCGAACACTTGAAGCGGGAGACTCCAAGAATGGGTCGAACCACGCTAGCGAGGATGTCGCTCACGGATTCGGCAAGCTCGATGGTCTAATCACGACCCTGGCTTCGCGAACGGCAATCGACGTGACCACCGGCCTACTCAGTCGACACTTTGGCCTTGCGGCTCTCGAGCGAGATGTGCTGCGTGCGCGCCGAACTCTGCTTGGTCGCCACTGCGTTGCCGTACTGCGCCTGGCCTCACCTGAGTCGGCCAATAGCACCGAGCTCATCCGTCTGGTTGCGGATCGGCTTCGGTCTCGTTTGAGGCGGGAAGATCTGATATTCAGGAACGCAGAAGACGAACTTGTTTGCTCGTTCGCCGATATGGACAGGACTGATGCATGGCCAATCCTGGATCGCATCAAGACCGAACTGGCTAGCGAACTCGGATATACGCCGTTCGGGATCGGGCTCACGTCACTTAGCCCGGACCAGCCGGCCGACTCCTTCAGTCGCGTCGAAGCTCCGCCCTCTGCACAACTGGGCTAGCTCTAAACGCCCCGACCCTGCTGCGTTATTCGACCGCTGTACACAGCGGCGCATTTGTGGCATGGGAATTCGGCTCCTTTGGCGCCAGAGGCTCGTTATTTCAGTGGCCGTGACAGCCAATATGAGTGGGTGGGATAGATGGTCACGATCCACGACATCCGGAAGGTCGCCGAGAAATTGCCGCGCAGCTATGAGGTGCTCGTCGGCGGACGGGTGAAGTTTCGCGTCGGGCGGATCGTTTACCTCTCCTTCTCACGCGACGAGACGATCATGGGCTTCGCGTTCCCCAAGGAAGAACGGGATTGGCTGATCGGCGGCTCCCCGGACAAATTCATGCATCCGACCAAGGCCGACCTTCGCTACAACTGGGTGCTGGCGCGCCTGGCCGCGCTCGACAAGAAGGAGATGCGCGAGCTGGTGCTAGACGCGTGGCGAATGGTCGTCCCAAAAGGAGTGGCAAACCGCACCACTACCTCCTGCTGATTTGGCACCCTATGCGGGTTCAATGGATTCGCCTGTCGACCCCGCTGTGCAGATCCGAGGTCTGAACTGGGCTTACGTCCTGATGGGCGCGGCCGACGGAACGCTCTTGCCGTTCATCCCCCTCTACCTGTTCGAACGCGGCCTCAGCGCCGCCTGGATCGGCCTGGTGATCGCGGTCGCTGCCGCGGCCTCCCTCGCCATGGGTCTGGCCTGGGCGTACCTGGCAGACCGCAGATTCAGCCCCGAACGCATGGTGGTCATCGCGAGCATCGCCGCCGCCCTGGTCG
>VBGV01000255.1 GCA_005880755.1 Chloroflexota bacterium | reverse complement strand
CTGACAGACCGTCTGGGCGTGACCGTGGTCGCCGGGATGTTCGAGTCAGTCCCCGGCGACCATCGGATCTACAACACGGCGGTCGTGGTCGCTCCACGCGAGGGCCTCGCGGCGCGGCATCGCAAGCGTTTCCTGTATGACGCCTTCAGCGAGAAGGAGTCCGACCGCATGCTCGCGGGCACCGACGACATCCCACTTGTCGCCGTCGAGGATTTCACCGTCGCCGTTGCGATCTGCTACGAGCTTCGCTTCCCCGCGTTCATCCAGAAGGCCGCCGACGACGGTGCCGAAGTTCTGGCGCTGCCAGCGGCGTGGGTTGCCGGACCGCTCAAGGAAGAGCACTGGACCATCACCATGCGTTCGCGCGCGATCGAGAACACCATGTACGTCGCGGGTGCGGGCATGACAGGGCCGGGCTACTGCGCGCGCAGCATGATCGTCGATCCGCTCGGTGTGGTCCTGGCGGGTCTCGCCGAGGCCGAGGGCGTGACCGTTTCCGAGATTTCAAAAGAGCGTCTTGCCAAGGCGCGGGCTCGACTCCCGCTGGTCGCGCAGCGCCGCGTGGCGGCGAAGGTTGCGACCCGTCAGTAACGCCAGGTCCGTCGTCGGCGTCCCGCTGCGGCCGTTTGCCGGTGCGGATTTTCCGCCCAAGCTGGCCCTTAACCGGGCCTACTTCGAGGCGCTCGAGAACGCGGGCGCGACCGTGGTCCCAATTCCGATCGTGCGTGATGTGGAGCAGCTGAGGTTCTACTACGAGCTGCTCGATGCGCTGCTCCTGCCCGGCGGCGCGGACCTAGAGCCGCGACGCTACGGCGCTGTCGCACGCGATGACTGCAACCTGTCGCTGATGCCGGAGCTCGACGAGGTCGAGCTGAAGCTCGCGCAATGGGCGATCGCCGACGGCCTCCCCACGCTGGGCATCTGCCGCGGAATCCAGGTCCTGAACGTCGCCTGCGGCGGAACGCTGTGGCAGGACCTGCATACCGAGGGCGTCGTGACTGAGTCGCACGACCGTGATCCCCGCGACCTGCTCGTGCACGGACTGGAGATCGAGCCCGATAGCCTGCTGGCACGGACGATCGGCGAGACCCATATCCGCGTCAACAGCCTCCATCACCAGGCGATCCGCGACCTTGCCCCTTCGCTGCGCGCGTCGGGGTGCTCATCCGACGGTTTGGTCGAAGGAATCGAGCTTCCGGGGCATCGATTCCTGCTCGGAATCCAGTGTCATCCCGAGGAGCTTGCACCTTCTGAGGATTGGGCGCGCCGGTTGTTCAGCGCCCTAGTCGAGGCGGGGAGTAACCGGGGCCTGTAATCCCTGTCGACACCGCTCGTTTGGTTTCGGGGAGACAGAGGCATGAGAGCAAATCGTTCCTTTGGCTTGGCATTCGGGGTGCTCGCGGTCGCCGCGCTCTTGCTGCAGGCGGTCTCGGCGCAGGCAGGGATCGCACGCGGGTCGTTTCGGCTGACCCCGCTTGTCTCGGACATGGCCGGGCTCGCGCCGGTGATCGATCCGAAGCTGGTCAATCCGTGGGGTCTCTCAGCAGGTCCCGGCACACCGATGTGGGTTGCGGACAACAACGCCGCGGTCTCGACTTTGTACAACAACTTTACGGAGAAGAAGGTGACGCTGGAAGTGAACATTCCCGCGCCCATCGACCCGGCCGACGCCACGACGTTCCATGGGACGCCGACCGGGACCGTGTTCAACCCCACGCAAGACTTTCGAATCCCCGCAGGGACGGGTACGGCACCGAGCCGGTTCCTGTTTGCCACCGAGGACGGGACTGTGCTCGGTTGGGCCGGCGGGACCAAGGCAACGATCAAGGTCGACAACTCCGGTGATCAGGGTGCGGTTTACAAGGGCCTGACCAACGGATCCGTCACCAATGGAGCTATAACGAATAACTACCTTTACGCGGCAAACTTCCGGTTTGGCACGGTCGACGTGTTCGATGGGTCGTTCAACCAGGTGACCTGGGCCAACGCCTTCACAGACACCACCCTGCCTGCGCACTTCGCCCCGTTCGGGATCCAGAACATCGGTGGCTGGATCTACGTCACGTACGCGCTGCAGAACAGTGAGAAGCACGACGACGTGAAGGGTCCGGGCAACGGGTTCGTCGACATCTACACGACGAGAGGCGCGCTCGTCAGGCGATTCGCGTCAGGCGGAAGCCTGAATTCGCCCTGGGGCCTCGTCCTCGCCCCATCCTCCTTCGGCAACTTTCACAACGACATCCTGGTCGGCAATTTCGGCGATGGGCGGATCAACGCGTTCACCCCGGATGGAAGGTTCCGCGGCCAGCTGAAGAGCGAGACCAACGCTCCCATCCAAGTCGACGGGTTGTGGGGCCTGCGCTTCGGCAACGGCGGGAATAATGGGCCTCTGGACTCGCTGTTTTTCGCGGCCGGCATCATGGATGAGCAGCACGGGCTGTACGGGAAGATCCAAAACGTAAGTTAGCTCTGCGCTCGGGTGATCGAGCGGCCGGCGGCGCCACTGATTGAGGTCCGCTGGTCGCTCGAGTCCGACGAGCAGGCGGCGCAGCGCGACGTCCATTTCGGAACTGATTGAAGGCATCGCATCATCAACGCGGGGGTGCTGACGACTAGCCTCGTACAGATGCGTGGAGCGGGCGATGGGAATCGAACCCACGTGACCAGCTTGGAAGGCTGGCGCACTACCATTGTGCTACGCCCGCATCTCGTTGACTCCTGGTGCCCGGCAAATGCTTCGGGCGGAGGCCAGCGATTAGAGTACCTAGACTTCTAGCGAGGCCCCGTCGTCTAGTGGCCTAGGACGCGGCCCTTTCAAGGCTGAGATCGCGGGTTCGAATCCCGCCGGGGCTACCAGCTCGACGCTAGCCGCCCAATTACGCCTCGCTGGCGCCAACGGTAGGTGTCGCCCCGGTTTCAGACGCCCCGCTGGCGCCAACGGTATGCAAACCCAACCGCACGGCCTCACGCCGGACGCCAGAGGGCATTCGCGATCCTCCACCCATCTGGAGTCAGCACGAGATGGAGATACTCGTAGTAGACAGGCGTTCGCACCGTGACGCTGGCGATGCTCTCGGAGACATCTTCGATATCGATGTCCAGCCGCCGGTCGCCGGCGTCCTTCTTGCCTTCGCCCTGGCCCGTGAGCTCGAGCATCTGCTTCTTGGTGATGAAACTGAGCACCGCTCCGTGCTCTCGCGCCGACGACCGCTTGACCAGGTCTGCGTGCACGGCTCGGTCCATCCGGTCGACATCTGCGTCGTACCACCCCTCGTAGTAGTCGAGCACGGTCCTGGTGATGAGTTCGTGTGCCGTCGGCGCCATCGTCATCTCCAGTTTGAGCCGCTATTGACAGGTTCGCCCGTAAGGCGAATAGTCGAGGCGAGGGGATGCCGTTTGAAGGCACCCAACTCCACGAACCTGGTTCGCACGGAGGGGAACCCCATGGCAAGCACTTTGTATGAGCGACTCGGTGGACTAGACGCCATTAAGGCGGTCGTCGAAGACTTCAGGGACCGGGTGGCCGGAGACGACCGGATCAACCTGAAGTTCGCAAGAACGGACCTCGCGCGCTTGACGAAGATGCTCACCGACCAGGTCTGCGAAGCGACGGGCGGTCCTTGCCATTACAACGGTCGCAGCATGAAAGAAGCGCACGCGGGGATGAAGGTCACGAAGGGCGAGTTCAACGCCCTGGTCGAAGATCTTGTCGCGACGCTGAAACAATTCAAGGTCCCCAGCGCCGAACAGGATGAGTTACTGGCAAT
>VBGV01000254.1 GCA_005880755.1 Chloroflexota bacterium | reverse complement strand
CGCATGAAGAGGCCGCGTACGCGGTCGAGAACATGGCCGGCGACGTGGTCCGGCTCCTGGACCACCTGGACATCAGCTCCGCCTCCTATCTCGGTTACTCGATGGGCGGCCGCATCGGTCTCGAGGTTGTGCTCGAGTTTCCCGATCGCATTCAGCGCGCGGTCCTCGGCGGGATCGGCGCCGCGGGAGCCCTCGACCGGGCCGACGAGATCGCGCGTGCATTTCGGCTCGGAGAGCCGACCGATGATCCGGTGGCGCGCACCTTCTACAACTTCGCGTCCGCGCGTCCGACCAACGACCTGATCGCCCTTGCCGCCTGCATCAAAGGTCTGCGGCCCGAATCGCGTCCGGAACGGCTGGCGAAAATCCAGGCGCCGATCCTCATCGCGGTCGGCGACCATGACGAGATCGCCCTCGGCGCGCCGGAGCTCATCGAGCTGATCCCGACCGCACGGCTGGTCACGATCGCCGGGCGCGATCACATGAGCGCTGTCGTGGCGCGCGAGTTCAAGCAAGCGGCCCTGGAGTTCCTGACCGCGGAGTAGGCGCAGGTGCGGCCATTCGGCCGGACCATGCGTTCCGTTGGCGACAGACGGGCGGAATTCGGCGCATTGAAGCGCTCCGCTGACGTCAAAGATGCGGAATCGACCTGTCGGGTCTAGCTTTCGCGGGCTACCTCGGTCGCATCAGGATCAGCACGGCCGGGCCGAGAAGCACGATCCACAGCGTCGGGAAGATGCAGCCGACCATGGGCAGCATCATCTTCAGCGTGGCCTGGGCGCCTCTCTCCTGCGCGCGCTGACGGCGCTTGCGCCGCATCTCGTCAGCCTGGATGCGGAGGATCTTGCCGATGCCAGTGCCGAATTGCTCGGACTGGATGACGGCCTGCATGAAGTTGTGCAGGTCCTCCACCCCACTGTTCCGACCCATCTCGTCCAGCGCCTCGAGGCGTGGCCGGCCGAGGCTCACCTCGCGGAGGGCCTTGCTCAGCAGGTCGGAAAGAGCGTTCTTGTATTTGTCGGTGACGCGTGCGAGCGCGGCATCGAAACCTAGGCCGGCATCGACGCAGATCACGAGCAGGTCGAGGGCGTCCGGCAGGCCTTTCTGAACCTCGGAGCGCCGAGCGTCGACCTTTTGCTTGAGCCACAAGACCGGCGCGTAGTAGCCGAGGATCAGGCCGATGATGGCCGAGATGCCAAGGTAGAGGACGTTGCCCAGGAGCAGCCCGACGAGCAGGCCGAGCGCCGCGAAGATCGCGGCCGCGACGAGGCGGACCGCCATGAAGTCTTCTGGAGTCAGGTTGCCCGGCCGCCCCGCCATCTCCAGCCTGTTGAGCACGTCCTGGCGAGCTTTCTGAGGCGTCGAGCGGGACAGCAACGAGCCAAGCTTTTCGATCGCCGGCCGGAGCACCCGCTCGCTGAACGGGCGCTGCAGCTCGATCTCCTCCACGGTCATAGGCTTCTCTCCGCCGTAGACAGACAGACGCTGCTGGACCATCTGGGCCGTGTTCGTATTTGGCGTGCGCGAGATGCCGATGAAGAACATCAGGACGCCGCCCGCGCAGATCAGTGCAAGAAGAAGGGTGGTTGACATTTGACTAGACCTCGATCGCCACGATGCGGCGAATGATCAGGTTGCCGATGAAGATCATGAACGCGCCGATCGCGATCAGGATCCAGCCGATGATGCTCGAGAACATCGGCTGGAAGTAGGTTGGCGTCACGAAGAACATGAACACCGCGAGCAGGATCGGGAGCGCCGTGATGATGCTGCCCGACGCGCGAGCTTGCGCCGTCAGGGTCTGGATCTCGCCCTTGATGCGCACTCGCTCGCGGATCGTGTAAGCGATGTTGTCGAGGATCTCGGCCAGGTTTCCACCGACCGTACGGTGGATCGAGTAAGCCGTCGCGACCAGGTCGAAGTCCGCGCTCGCGATGCGCTTCGTGATGTTGGACAGCGCCTCGTCCGGTGAGCCACCGAGGTTCATCTCGCGCACCGCGCGGCCGAACTCATCGCCGATGGGCGCGACCGCGTTCTTGGCCACCGTGTCGATCGCCTGCGCGAACGAATAGCCGGCTTTGAGGGCGTTGGAGAGCAGGGTCAGGGTGTCTCCGAGCTGCGAGTTGAACTTCTTCAAGCGCTGGCTCACCCGATATTTGACGTAGAAACCGGGGATCAGGTAGCCGGCAAAGAACAGCAGCGCGAAGACCAGGCCCCATCGCCAGTAGCCGATCAGCCCGACCAGGAGGCCCGTTCCGATCTGGATCATGAAGTACTCAGAAGGACGGAGCTTCAGGTCGGCGCGCTGCAGCTGCTCTGCCACCGAGGGCTTGCCCTTCTTGGCATCGCCGCGACCGACCCGGTCGGCGGCCGGCTGAAAGAGCCGGTTCAGCGAGTCGCGGAAGCCCGCGGTCTGGGGCAGCGCCGCGGCGCCGGCCGTCGTGACTCCGTAGGCGGCGAGGCGCGCCTGAAAGTCCTCCGCGCCGCCGGCGGCGCGCCGCATCTGGCTGATGCCGAGGAAGAACAGGAAGACTCCTGCGAAGGCGATCAGCCCGAAAACCACGGGGATTGGTGGCATCTAAATCTCCTTGAGGATCAGTACAGCTTGTCCGGCGATGGTTGCTTGCTAGGCGAAAATAGTTGTTCGGAGACGTCTTCTCCTTCGGATCTGAAGTGTTCCATGCGCATGGGCACGACGCCGGTCGCGGAGTGATAGCCGACGGCTTTGCCCTCGGCGCTAACACCGACCTGCTTGAAGTTGAAGAGCTCCTGGAACTGGACTTCTCCGTCTTTTATGCCAATCACCTCGGCGACGCTGACGATGCGACGCACACCACCGCGCAGACGGGACTGCTGCACGATCAGATGAATGGCGGAGCCGATCGTCTCGCGGATGGCTCGCGAAGGCAGGTCCTGACCTGCCTGGAGAACGAGGGTCTCGAGGCGAACCAGGCACTCCTTGGGGTTGTTGGCATGGAGCGTCGACATCGATCCATCGTGGCCGGTGTTCATGGCCTGGAGCATGTCCAGCGCCTCTCCGCCACGGCACTCGCCGACGATGATGCGGTCGGGGCGCATACGCAGACAGCTCTTGACCAGCTCGCGGATCGGCACCGCGCCCTTGCCTTCGACGTTGGGCGGGCGCGACTCGAGCTGGATCCAGTGGGGCTGCTGCAGCTGCAGCTCGGCGGCGTCCTCGCAAGTGATCAAGCGCTCGTTCTCCGGGATGAACGAAGAAAGGATGTTGAGCAGCGTCGTCTTGCCGGAGCCGGTGCCGCCGGAGACCAGGATGTTCAGGCGCGCCCGAACGCACGAGCGCAGGAACGTCATGATCTCCGGGCTCGAAGACTTGAACCGGTTGACGATGTCAGCCGGTCCCCACTTCTCCTTGGCGAACTTCCGGATCGTCAGCGCGGGACCCTTCAACGCGATGGGCGGAATGACGACGTTGACACGCGAGCCGTCTTTCAAGCGCGCGTCACAGATAGGCGTCGACTCGTCAACCCGGCGGCCGACGAGACTGACGATGCGGTCGATGACCTGGCGCATCTGACGCTCTGACTCGAACGTCACAGACGACAGGATCGGCTCACCGCTCTTTTCGACGTAGATCTGCTTGGGATGGTTGGCCATGATTTCAGTGATG
>VBGV01000253.1 GCA_005880755.1 Chloroflexota bacterium | reverse complement strand
CAGATGCAGCCTTCGACCTGGTGATCCTCTCGTGGACACTTTGATGAATCGCGCGCAAGGGCATGGTCGATGCCCTGGTCGAGATACACAGGGTTCTCGCACCCGGCGGGATCCTGGTCGACGCCCGGCCTGATTCGCGCGTTCCGGCGTACGCGGAGCGTAGGAAGCCGCGGGGATTCCAGCGCTTCGGAGTCGTCAAGACCTCCAGGCTAGAGCTCGCGAACGACCGAGCGTCGGATCAGGCGATTAGGCGCGTCGTGCTCGATGGATTGTTCAAGCGCATGCGTGGCGGCCGTTTCTGGCATCGCGTCCCATTCAGCGACCTTGCTGAGCTCCGCAAGTACCTGTGGGAGCATCAGCGCTTCGTGCATCGCGCGGAGTGGGTCGTCGACGGCGCGACGCGTAAGCGCCATTCGAACGACCAGTTCGTCATCCGCCGTGCCGTCCGCTACGAGCTCCTCGAAGCGTCGCACAGTCCGCGAAACATCTCGCCCGCGCGACCAGACTGAGCAGGCGAGCACCCCATCGCACCGCTCTCACCGGCGTCGCGGAATAGCCGCGACCCGCTCGATTTCACGCCGGTGCCGGCACCAGCGGGTTTGAAGCGCCGCTGAATCGCGCTGGAGCATGCACTCGCGTGGAAGGCTTGCCGCGACCTAGGTCTTGTGCGCCGGTACCGCCTCGATCCCTGCGATCACCCGTCCCCGGTCCAGGTAAACGGCAACCGGGTGCACCGAGTAGACGGGATCACCGAACTTCTCGCGGGCCTGCGCCACGATCTCGGACGCGAGGAAAGCGTCGACGGCCTCGCGAGTCTCCCACACATAGTTTCCGCCGTACTCGCGAGTAGCAGGGTCGTAGACGAAAGCCTTTGAGATCAGGCCTGGCATGTCTCGGTAGAGCGTCCGAGCCCGGTCCTCCATGAGCCCCGGAATCTTTGACCAGTCGGTCGTTTCGGGAAGTGTGAATCGCATCGTGAGCGCGTACATCTCAGCCTCCTATGTGCGCAAGCCGCAAGCCTGGGCGCTAAATCCAACCGGAGCTCACACTAAGTGCGACCCCAGCCCCACTTGCGGTAGTGCCGAAAACGCTAGCTCTTGGTTGCCTTCCTCATCGCTTCATGGATCACGTGCCCGTCGTGCCACTCCGGCTCACCTTGCAGGTGCTCGAGCATCTTCCTGTACTCGCGGTCCATGTCAGGGCTGTCCGCGTTCTTCCGGTAAGACTCCTCGCTCTCGAAGACCACGCTCAGCCAGATCTCGTTCGGATCCTTTGTGCTGCGGAAGGCCGTGTGGTAGACCCAGCCCGCGGGCGGGTCATCCTCGAAGGAGCCCATGTCCTTCATGAACTGCTCGGAGTGCCCGGGCTTGACCCGATATCTAGCGATCGTCCCAAACATCTGACGTCACCTCCTGGGGAGCTACGGTGATCGTAGCGCTCCCGAGGCTGCGACTCAGGCGTGGCCGCGTTTGCGCCCGAACAGCGCCCGCAGCTCGTCCTTCGCCGCTTCCAACCGCGCGCGCCGCTGCTCCGGCAGGTTCTTCCCGGCGCGGTTGATATAGAAGGTAAGCATCGACATCGCCGACCGGTAGGGGTCGCTCTTGCGCCGCTGGCTGTGCTCGGCTGATCGCTTCAACGACTCGGCAATGCTGCGTGGACTGTCCTTGGTGAAGACATTCGGCTCCAGGTCGAGGGCATCGCTCTTCTCGGTCACGTCGCGCGACCACCGCTTCGTATTTGGCAAAGTGCACCTCCACCCCGGGAACGAGCCTGCTTGTCACGCTACTCACCGCCTCGGTACAACAGCGTCTCCGAACGCTTCCTAATGAGGTGCCCGGGCACCCGAACAAATGTGCCCGCTACCGTGGAGGCGGATCGATGCCCAACTTCCGGCTGGCCGTCGCCGCCGCGACGTGCCTGACGCTCCCGCTGGCTCTGGCGGCCTGCAGCCTGGTCCCGTCCGGCGCCCACGCCGACCTGGCGCCCACGCTGACGTTCCAGGACGAGCCTGGCGGCCCAGTGGCGTTCCAGTCCGGCCAACCTGTGCCGACGTTCGACCGCCAGCCGAGACTGCGCCAGGAGCTCGGCGGGGTGTGGCGCTTCCAGCCCCAAGTCCTCGACACCAACCTGAGCCTGACCAACCGAAGCTCGGCCAAGAAGGCTCTCGACGCAGAGCTCGCCGATCGCGCGGGCGTCGTCTATGACGCATCGGGCTGGCAGGCGATCCAGGTGCCAGGCAGCTTCAACCCGCCTCCCGACCGCAACACGACCGGCGGCTTCTACCGGACCGATTTCCTGGTCCCGGAGGAGTGGGGCAACACGTATTCGCTGCTCAAGTTCGGCGCGGTGCGTTACATCGCGGACGTGTGGCTCAACGGTCATTACCTCGGCTACCACGAGGGTGGCGACACGCCGTTTGCGCTCGACGCCACTGGCGCGTTGGTGCCCGGCGCGTACAACAACCTCGTGGTTCGCGTCGACAATCCGGTGTGGGGAACCCGTGACGACATCGTTCCGTGGGGTCTGGCCGATTGGTGGAACTACGGTGGGATAGTCGGCGACGTGTGGCTCGAAGCCATCCCGGAGACGAGCGCCGTGCGCGCCGACGTCACACCGCACCTAGACGGCGCGGACGTCTCGATTGTCCTGCAGCATCGAGGGAAGGACACCGTCAACGCCGGGCTCGAAGTCAAGTTGTGGCCGGCGCAGGTCACCGCGACCAACCGCCTCAGCCCGGACGCGTCAAGTCTCATCCCGACCGACGCGCAGCCACTGCTCGACCACCACCTGAGTGTCGGCGAGATCACGGGAGACTCGGTCTTTCGCGTCGCCGCGCCGTTCGCCATCCGCTCCGCCGACCTCTGGAGTCCCAGCCTTCCGGCGCTGTACGTCCTGCAGGTCACGGTGATCGCAAACAACGAGCCGGTCGACGATCTTTACACGAGCTTTGGCCTGCGGCAGGTCCGAGTCGACTCGACCGCGCCTCGACTCCTTCTGAACGGCG
>VBGV01000176.1 GCA_005880755.1 Chloroflexota bacterium | reverse complement strand
GATCACCGGCAGCAGCCCGAGGTGGATGTCGCGCGCCACGTCGTTTTCGCCCTTGCGATAGGCCTCGATCAAGCGGGCCATCGATCGCCCCGCGATATGCGAGACCACGCAGATGACGCCGTAACCGCCGACGGCCATGACCGGAAGTGTCCAGCTGTCGTCACCGCTCCACACCCTGAACTGATCGAGCTTGCCCGCGCAAACGAGGCCGATCTGGTCGAGATCCCCGCTGGCCTCTTTGACCCCGATGATTCCAGGCAGCTCGGCGCAGCGGAGTGTGGTCGCGGCGGTCATGTTGACCGCGGTGCGGCCCTGGATGTTGTACATGATCGTCGGGCCGACCTCCGAGATCGCCTTGAAGTGCTGGTACATGCCGTCCTGTGGCGGCTTGTTGTAGTACGGGACGACCGCCAGCAGAGCATCCGCGCCCGCCTTCATCGCGAGCTCCGACAGCTCGACCGAATGATGGGTGTCGTTGCTTCCGG
Source organism: Chloroflexota bacterium (assembly GCA_005880755.1). Taxonomy (GTDB): domain Bacteria; phylum Chloroflexota; class Dormibacteria; order Dormibacterales; family Dormibacteraceae; genus 40CM-4-65-16. The sequence continues at coordinate 3,133 of VBGV01000176.1, read as the reverse complement.
TACCCGCCACGACGCTCTTGCCGGGAATCGCACCCTTGACCGCTCTCAGCAGCTCGATCTTCTCCGCGTCGCTGAGGCTCGGCGACTCGCCGGTGGTGCCCGAGACGACCACTCCGTCAGACCCGTCATTGACGAGCATGACAGCGAGCTTTTCGGCCGCGTCGTAGTCGACCGCCCCGTCGGCCTTGAACGGGGTGATCATCGCGGTCAGCAGACGTCCGATCTCTTTGGTCACTTTTTAAGACTCCTCCTTTCCCGCCCGAAAATCGCGGTGTTGGGGTGCGGATTTTCGGGCGAAGGCCCGTGCCGCCTGATGGCCTGGGTTACCCAGGCCATCACACCAGTGCAAAAAGAGATGTGGGTGTGGCTCAGGTTTCACTGCTCGACCTTCGTTGGCGGGCGGCGCCGGCCGCTCCTAGCACTCCCATCTCGATTGCCTGTTCTGCGATCTGCACGGCGTTGAGCGCGGCGCCCTTGCGCAGGTTGTCGGACACGATCCACAACACGAGGCCATGTTTGGTCGAGGCGTCGTCTCGGATCCGGCCGACGAAAACTTCGTCCTTGCCGGCGACGCCGTGCGGTGTCGGATAGAGCTTGGCGTGGGGGTCGTCCTCGACCACGACACCCGGCGACTTCGCGAGCAGCTCTCGCGCCTCATCCGCGCTGATCTTCTCGGTCGTCTCTACGAACACGGACTCGCCATGGCCCACCGGCACAGGCACACGCACGCATGTCGCGGTGATGCGGAGCTCGGGTTCGTGAAGGATCTTGCGCGTCTCGTTGACGATCTTGACTTCCTCTTCGTTGTAGCCGCCCGGTTCGGGGCGCCACCCGCCCGGCACCACGTTGTAGGCAAGCTGGTAGGGGTAGGCGACGACCGGCGGCTCCTCCCCTTCGGCGATCGCTTTCGTCTGCTCCTCGAGCTCATCGACGAGGACCCTGCCCGCGCCCGACGCCGACTGATACGTGGAGACGAGGACCCTTTCGAGGCCGGCCTTTTTCTGCAGCGGGTGGAGGATCACCGTCAGTGGGATCGCGCAGCAGTTCGGGTTGGCGATGATGCCCTCGTTGTCGCGGATGTCTTCGCTGTTCACCTCGGGGACGACGAGCGGCACGTTCTGCTTCATGCGCCAGGCCGAGCTGTTGTCGATCACCAGGGCTCCGGCCTCGGCCGCGACCGGGCCGTACATCAACCCGATGTCACCGCTGGCGGCGAAGAGCGCGATATCGATGCCTTTGAAAGCCGACTCCTTGAGCTCGTCGACTGTGATCGAGCCGCCGTTGTAGGGCACGGTCAGGCCTTTCGACCGCTCGGAGGCCAATGCGATGACGCGTTCGCTCGGAAATTCCCGCTGCGACAGTACGCGCAGTATCTCGTTGCCGACCATGCCGGTCGCGCCGACGACAGCAACGTTTAGTCGCTTGGAGGTGGGCACGGGGTCAGTTTACTTCTATCCAGGCTGGTATGGATATTGCCCTGGTTGGGGTTGAAACTGCGCGGGAGATCCATGCTGCGCGGCTCGCTCCTGCTGCCTCTGCCGCACCGCGGCGACAAAGTTCGGATGCACGCGTTGGAGCTCGATCACAGGCTCGTAGTACCCAGGCTGCTGCTCCATCACCTTGCCGGTCGGACCATAGAATCGCGCCCGGAGGATCACACCGATCAGCCCGACGATCAGCGAGATGAATCCCATCAGCACGAGGATGCCGGTGATCGCCGAGCGGGTGGGGTCCGAATCCGAAGGTGCGACAAGAGCGGCCGTAACCCAGAACACGACGGCCAGCGGTAGGAGGCCGACGAAGGTCCACGTCACGAGCCGAAGCTTCTTGAGGCTGGCCCGGGTCAACGGCAGGTAACCGCTGGCGCGACGCGAGAGGGCGGCGACCACGATGGCGCCGAGCAGGAAAGCCCATGGAGGAGCGGTCGCGAACCTGAACTTGTGCCACGTTTCGGCGGGCTGGCCCGACATCGCGCATACCGGCGGGAAGTCATTCGCCGTGAGCTGCGACTGCCAGATGGTCACGCGGTCGGGCGGACTAATCAATGCGCAACCCGAGGATCTCGTCGAGTCCGCGATAGAAACGCGGCTCGCTGGTGACCTTGCGGATCGCAAGCAGCACCCCGGGAACGTACGCCTCGCGGCTCGTGGTCCGGTGCGCGATGGTCAGCGTCTGACCTGGCAGCCCGAAGATCACCTCTTGGTCGGCGACGAAGCCCGGCAGGCGAACGCTGTGCACCGCCACGCCGCCCTCCTCCCCACCTCGCGTCCCCTCGAGTGATTCCTTCTCCGCTTTCTTATGCGTGAACGGATTGTCCTTGCGCCGAGCCGCCAGGCGCCGCGCCGTCGACAGCGCGGTCCCGGACGGTGCGTCGAGCTTGGAGGCGTGATGCATCTCGATCACCTCGACCGCGTCGAACAGCGGGGCCGCAATGTCGGCCAGGTGCATCATCAGCACCGCGCCGATCGCGAAGTTGGGGGCGACGATGCCGCCAACGTGCTTGGCGTTGCATGCTGTCTCGAGCTTGTCGACGTCCGCGCTCGACAGCCCGGTCGTCCCGACGACCGGCGCCGCTCCCGCCGCCACCGCGGCCAGCGCGTTGTGCATGGCCTCGGCCGGCCGGGTGAAATCGACGAAAGCCTGCGGCCGTTTCTCATGCAGAAACGCGGCGAGGTCATCGCCGCGCCCGACTCCGCCGACAAAATCGATGTCCGGTTCGGACTGCAACGCGGCGGCGAGAATCGAGCCGACCTTGCCGCGATATCCCGCCACCCCAACCTTGATCGGCTGCAAATTCACCTCCCCACTCGCTGGGTAGGTCGGCGGCGCAGCCGCCGGGTGGGGGCGTCCGCGCCAGCATTCACGAGGGTAAGGCTAGTCCCGGCGCGGGCCGCGGCCCCGTCCGCCGCCGTTCCGGCCGCCCCGATCCCGACCCCCAAACCCACCCTCCCGCGGTGCGGGCGGCGGTGAGGCGAGCGCGACCGCCATGGCTTCCTGGCTGATCTTCTCCTCGATCGGAAGACCCTGCGACGTCAGCTCCTCGATCGCGGCCTGGCGACTCAGGTTGAGCCGACCCTGGCTGTCGATCTCGACCGCTTTGACCACGATCTCGTCGCCGATGTTGCACACCTCC
>VBGV01000175.1 GCA_005880755.1 Chloroflexota bacterium | reverse complement strand
CGCGAACGATTCGCCGCGAGCGCGCAGCTCCGCGTCGAGCACGGCCATCTCGATCGCCGCTTTCGCCATCTTGTGCCCATGCACGGGATGCAGAACGGTGGCCACATCGGCGGCCACCAGGTCGCGATTGAGCAGCCTGGGAATCAGATGGTCGACCAGGACACGCCGCGCGCCGTCGACGTACTCGGATGAATACGTGGGCTCATCGCCCGCGACGCACTCGGCCCAGCCCTCGCCCTGGTCGGTCACGGCCTTGAGCAGCAGCACGTTGCGCTCCGTCTGGACTCCGAACGAGGTCTCGAACGGCGCGACGAGCGACAGCTTGATCAAGCGCAGCTCGACGGATTCGAGCTTCATGCGCTGAGCGTAAGCCGGTCGTAGACGATCTGCGACCATGACTCCATCGCGAGGTAGAACATCCGCATCTCCTCGAGCGTGAGCAGCTCGCCCGCGAGCTTGTCGGTCTCGCGAATCCTGATGTTCGGAGTATCGCCATCGACGAGGAACACGACGCCCAGGTGCACCTTGGACACGGGCGACGAGTCCTCGTTCAAGAAACCGAGCAGCCTCGCCTCGAACCGCCCGTCATAGACCACCTCTTCCTGCCACTCGCGCTTCAGGCCGTCGAGGATGGGGTCTCCCGCGTCGAGGTCGCCCGGGTTGATGTGGCCCCCGACGCCCAGCGAATACTGCTTGCGCAGGCGCTTCTCGGACGACGCGCGGAGGCGGTGCGTGAGGAAGTAGCGGTCGTCGTGGCGGAAAACGACGTAGGGGATGATCTGCTGATAGGTCGGGTCGTTCTCGACCTCGGCGCGCGGCTTGAAGAAGTGCCTTTCTCGGATCGTCTGCTGGTGCCGGTCCAGGTTTTCGCTCACGAATCCGTGCCAGGCGCCGTCGGGAAAGATGTCCTCCCGTTTCACGCACAGGACCTGCTCCGCCGCGACCCTCATGGGACCATCCGCACCAGGCCGCGGCCGAACACCGCGATCAGCTCCGCGGTCCTGTCGACGTCGTCGTCGGGGACGGGCAGGAAATAGATCCATGCCGCACTCTCGGTCGCCGTGGTGATCATCGTGCGCGCCGAGTCGGCGCTCGGGTTGCCGCACGGACCGTCGCCGTCGGCGACGCAGATGCGGCCCGCGACGTTCACCTTCTCCTTGCCGATCCCCTCGTAGCTTTCGCCCTCGGCGCCAAGACGCACGACCAGCTCATCGTCTTTCACCTTGGCAAGGTCGTACAGGCCGACAGGCACCTGCAGCTGCACCGACATGGCGTTCGCCACGTCGACGAGCGAGTTGATTCGGGGCAGCGGCTCGCCCTTCTTCATGCGGCGTGCCAGCGCCTCGGAAGACGGACGCATCTTGGTCGGATCGACACCGAAACGTCGGTAGAGCTCGCGCGCCCGATCCACCGGCCCGATCGTGCCCGAGCGGACCGCTTGCATCGCCCGCTTCACCTCGAGCTCGAAGTCCTCACGGGGCGCGGTGACCTCGAGCTCGTACAGCTCGAGAGCGACGATGTCGACGTCGATATCGCACCGGACTTTCAGCACAGGTATTCGAGATGGTCGAAGAAACCCGGATACGAGATCTCGACGCACTCCGCGCCGTCGATCTCGGTTTTGCCGTCCGCGATGAAGCCGGCGACCGCAAGCGCCATCGCAATGCGGTGATCGCCGGCCGAGTCCACTCTCGCGCCTTCGAGCCGGCGCGGTCCGGTGATGACCCAGCCGTCGTCCTGGGTGACGATATCGGCCCCCATCGCAGCCAGGCCTGCCTCCATGGCCGCCAGGCGGTTTGACTCCTTGACCCTCAGCTCTCCCGCGCCCGCGATCACGCTCGTGCCGGCGATCTGCGTCGCGGCCACAGCGAGGACCGGCAGCTCGTCGATCATCTCCGCCGCCATGCCGCCCTCGACACGCACCGGCCGCAGCTCGCCCGCGGGCGTGACGTGCAGGTCCGCGACCGCCTCACCCGCCTCGAAACGGGGCCTGGCTCGCCCGATGCGAAAGCCGATCGACGTCAGCAGGTCGGCGAGCCCGGTGCGCGTGGGATTCACGCCCACGCCCAGCAGGCGGATGTCCGCCGCCTCGACCAGGCCGCCGGCCACCAGCCAGAAAGCTGCGGAGCTGAAGTCGCCAGGCACGGCGATGTCGATCGGTTCGAGGCGCTCGGTGCGGCTGACCGCGACTCGCGGCCCATCGACCTTCACCTCCGCTCCCATCGCACCGAGCATCACCTCGGTGTGGTCGCGCGTCTTGACCGGCTCGACGACAGCCGTCTCGCCTGCCGCGTAAAGGCCGGCCAGCAGGATCGCGGACTTCACCTGCGCACTCGGGACCTGTGCGGTGTACTCGAAGCCCTCCAGCTTCGGCTGCCCGCCGACCCGCAGCGGAGGCCAGCTCGCCCGGGCGCCCATCCGCAGCAGCGGCTGCACCACCCGATCCATCGGCCGTCGCGACAGCGACTCGTCGCCGGTCAGCTCGCTCTCGAACTCCTGCGCCGCGAGGAGTCCCGCCAGGAGCCGCATCGTCGTCCCCGAGTTGCCACAGTCGAGCGATGACGCCGAGGCGTGCAGTCCACGCATGCCACGACCCGCGATGTTCGAGTCCCCGATCTCGACGCCCAGCGCGCGCAGGCACTGTGCGGTGGACTGCACGTCCGCGCCAGGCGATAGGCCGCGCACGTGGCTGTCGCCGGAAGCGATCGCGCCCAGGATCAGGGCCCGGTGGGAGATCGACTTGTCGCCCGGCACCGTGATCGCGCCCTCGAGCTTGTGCGCGGGACGGATCGTCGCGATCACTTTCGCGCCCAGCGCTCACGGACCGAGCGCGCTTCCTCGAAGAGCTCGATCAGCCTGGGGTCGTCGGCCTCGAGATGCCGTCTCAGCCTCGACAGCTCCGCGCTGATCGCGTCGAGCATCTCGATCAGGTTTTCGCGGTTGGTCCGGACCACGCCCGCGTACAGGTCCGGGTCGCCGGCCGCCAGCCGGCTCATGTCACGAAAGCCACCGGCCGCCAGGCGCGAAGCCTCCGGCCATTCCTGGCGGCGCGAAAGCGCGAGCACGTAGCCGACGGAGAGGAGAAACGCGGCGTGGCTCACCCCGGCGACCAAACGGTCGTGGGTGACCGCGTCCATCACTATGGGGTGCGCTCCGACCGCCTCCACCAGCTCGGTGATGCGCGGCTCGTCACGGGTGAGCACCCAAGGGGCGTGCTCGAACATCGACGGGTCGGCGGCATCGATGCCCGAGGTTTCCTTGCCGCACATCGGGTGGCCGCCGACGAGGTCGATGCCTTCGGCGGCGGCCCACTCCAGTACGTCCGCCTTGGTGCTCGCCATGTCCGTGACCGGCTTGCCTTCGGAGAGTGCGCCGAGTTTCGCGAAAAGCTCGCGCATCGCGCTGATCGGCGCGCCGACGACCACCACGTCCGCCATCTCGACGACGCTGAGGTCGGTGTTGGCGGTCGAGACGACTTCGCGGTCGAGCGCCTTGCGCACCACGAGGGGATTGCGGTCGCTCCCCACGACGACGATGTCCGGCCGCGCCTTCTTCAGCGCCAGAGCGAAGGACGATCCCATGAGGCCGAGGCCCACAACCGCGACAGTGGGCAACTTACGCGAGTTGCTTTTGCATTGCGCCGAGCAGCCGTCTCACGTCGGCCATCAGGTGGTCGAACGCCTCGAAGTCGAGCGACTGCGCACCGTCCGACAGCGCCTGGTTGGGCGTCGGGTGCACCTCGATGATGAGGCCGTTCGCGCCCGCGGCGACCGCCGCCAGCGACATGGGGCCGACCAGCGACCACCGCCCGGTGGCCTGCGACGGATCGACGATCACCGGCAGGTGCGAGAGCTCGCGCACGAGGGGCACGGCGTT
>VBGV01000174.1 GCA_005880755.1 Chloroflexota bacterium | reverse complement strand
AAAGCCCAGATGCCGAAAAGCACGAGGAGCGAGATGGGCCCGAACGCGGCCAGGCGCGCCTCGTTCCGATCCAGACGCGACGAGCGCAAGCCAATCCATCGCCACGCGATCCACAGAGGCCGGATCACGATCCTGGCCAGCTGGACCTTGTTCACGGCGGGACGCGGCAGCACCACGGACTGAAAAAGGTCGTAGAGGGTCACTGCCAGGAGCGCGAGCCCGACGATCGTCGTCACGACATCGATGAACACGTCCATGCCTATAGCGTGAACCCCGCCTGCGCCGCGGCGTATGGCGGCTCGTCGCGGCGGAAGCTGTCGGCGTCCACCCCCATCAGGCGCGACGCCTCGTACGCGAGCAGTTGCAGCGGCACGACGTTCACGATAGGTGCCAGCACCTCGTCAAATCGCGTCGTCTTGTAGCCATCGCTGGCAGATCCAACCTCGATTACCGTGGCTCCTATTTCGCCCAGCGCCCTGATCACCTCGCGGGTGCGTTCCAGGGCGGGCCCGGGTTCGGCGATCGCCACCACAGTCTGGCCGGGTTGGATGCTCACCAGCGGGCCGTGCAGGATGCCCTCCACGTCGTGCCCTTCCGCGGAAACCAAGTGCGAGGCTTCGCGCATCTTGAGCGCGCCTTCGTAGGCGGTCGCCCGCGCCGGACCGCCGCCGACGAAGTGGACCACCGGTTTCAGCTCGACTCGCCTTACGTCCGCTGCCACCCTGCCGCCCCACTCGAGCACCGCGGCGACTGCCTCAGGAAGCCCGGCCAGCTGACCTCGCCAGGGCGGTTTGCCCAGCGCGGCGGCGATCTGAGCCAACCGGAGCATCGCCCCGGTGTGGCTGGCGGTGTGGACCGGCGATTTTTCCTGCTCGACCGTGCGGACCACGCCCTCACCCTCCAACGCCGAGCCTTCGCCCGTGACCGCCACCCATGCCATCCCACGCTGCTCGGCGAGGTCGAGCGACCGGCGGCTGAAGTGTTTGCTGCCCCGATGGCTGAGAAGGATCAGACCGTCTCTCTCGCGCAGTGCCGGTGGGTAGTTGGCGAACTCGAACGCGCGGACGGCCCACGCCTCGATCCCCGCGCTGCGAAAGATGAACTGCCCCGCCAGCGCGCCGTGGTAGCTCGTCCCGGTGCCGACGATGAAGATGCGCGAGCAACCGCGAAGACGCTCCGCAGCCACCGTCGCCGAATCGTCCGCCAGGAGCCGGCTCAATTCGCGTGGCTGGCTTGCGAGCGTTGCTCTCAGATACGCGCCAGGTTCGTGATCGTCAGGCACCGGGTTCGCCGGTGCTCATCGTGATCCCCCTGGCCTGCAGTAGGTCGAGGATCTCCCTCTGCTGCTTCAGCATCGCCTGCTGCTGCTCGAGCATCTTGAGCTGCTGCACGTTGATCGCGTGGAGCGTGGTGAGCGTGATGTGGTCCGCCTCGGCGCGCGCGTCCTGGCTGGCGGAGATGACGTTCTGACCGACGATGATGATCGGCAGCAGGACCAGTTGAAGGAAGGACTGGCTGAGCCACGCGATGCCGACGAAGGTGTCGCCGTGAAGGAAGGCCTGCATGGCTTGGGGAAACGAGACGAGCGCGATCAGGACGAAGAGGTAGGCGGCCCACATCGTCCCGACCGCCCTGGTGATGTGCACCGCCAGCCAGCTGTTGAAGCGACCGAGGGGGCCCGCGCCGTGGACGGTCGGGGCCACCGACCGCGACGTGATGAGCCGCGGCTTGTGCTCCATCGGCGCGTCTTTCGCAGCTTGGTACTCCGCGCGGTGATGTTTGCTGCTGATCCGCCGCTCGTAATGACGCTCGGCCGGCTTGGGTTCGTCCATCTCGGCGCATAAAGCTAAGACAATTGCCCCTATGGCAAACCAGGTTTATGAAGCGGCCCGTACGGTCATGGCGGTGCGCGAGTACCAGGACAGGGAGGTTCCCGAGGCGGTCTTGCGCCGCGTCGTCGAGGCCGCACACCTGACAGCCAGCGCGTCCAATGCCCAGCCGTGGCACTTCATCCTCGTCCGCGAGCGCCAGGCGCTGCGCAAGCTCGGGTCCCTGATCAGGACCGGTGGCCACGCGGCGAGGGCCGCAGCGGCGGTCATCGTTGCCTACGAGAAGAGCAGCGGCGCTTTCGGCGTTTCAGACTGCAGCCGCGCGATCCAGTCGATGGTCATCACCGCGTGGGGCGACGGCGTCGGCTCGAACTGGGCCGGCTGGGTGGGGATGGAGAACGTGCGGAGGGAGTTCGGCCTGCCCGACTCCTACGACGTGCTCGCGGTCGTCCCCCTCGGCTACCCGAAGCGAAAGGTCATCGGCAAGAAGAGGCGGAAGCCGATCGGCGAGGTCGTGTCAGCGGAGCGCTTCGGCACGCCTTTCGCGTAGGCGAAACGGCGCGTCGAGGATCGCGAAAAGAAACGCTGCGATCACGGCGGCTGACAGGATGTACCAAGGCCACGGGCCGAGAAAGTCGAGCAGCGTGGCGCTGGGCGGCTTGCCGCGCAGGTACATGTAGTCGGCGCCCGTGACCGCGTCCACGAATCCGACCAGCGCCGCGTACG
>VBGV01000173.1 GCA_005880755.1 Chloroflexota bacterium | reverse complement strand
GACGTTCAGCCCGGGTTCGTCCATGGACCTGCCGGCGATCGCCGCCAGCACGGTGCCCGCGGCCGGAAAGTGGTTCTTCGAGTTCGTCTTCTGCGCCGTCTCCCTGGCGATTGTGTGGGGGACGATGCTCGAGCGCACGAAGTTCATCGTCTACATCCTGTTCGGCGTACCGTTTGCCGCCTTCATCTATCCGCTCATCAGCCACCAGCTGTTCGGTGGCGGATTCCTCATGGCGACCCTCGGCTCGCAGGACTTCGCCGGGTCGACAGTCGTTCACCTCACCGGCGCGACCGCTGGGCTGGCCGGCCTTCTCTTGCTGGGAGCGCGAATCGGCAAGTATGAGAGGGGCAGGTCCAACGCGATACCGGGCCACAACATGCCGCTGGCTCAGCTCGGCGTGCTGATCCTCTGGTTCGGGTGGTTCGGCTTCAACCCAGGGTCGACCCTCAACGCGACCAACCTGCACTTCGCGGACGTGGTCGTGGTCACCAACCTCGCCGCTGCGGGCGGTGCGGTGGCGGCCCTGGTCACCGTCTACCTGATCACCAAGACGATGGACGTCGGCATGATCGGAAACGGCGCCATCGCCGCGCTCGTCGCGATCACCGCACCCTCGGGCTATGTCGAGCCCTGGGCCGGCATAGTCATCGGTGCGGTAGCCGGAGTGATCGTCGTCGTCGGAGTGCTGGCCCTCGACCGGGTTCTCGATGACCCCGTGGGCGCGCTGCCGGCCCACGGAATGGCCGGCATCTGGGGCACCCTCAGCTGCGGACTCTTCACGACCCCGGCGCTCGCGAAGTTCAACGGTGTGGGCCAGGGCGGCCTGTTCTACACGGGCAGCTTCCACCAGCTCGGCGCCCAGGCGATCGCGGTGGGCGCTTCCTTCGTCACCGTGTTCGTTCTGAGCTATGGCCTGTTCTGGATCATCAAGAAGACAGTCGGCCTGCGCGTTTCGGCCGCCGAAGAGATGGAGGGCCTGGACATCAGCGAGCACGGCATGTGGGGTTACCCAGAGTCGTTCATGCCGGTTCCCGGCGGCGTCTATCGCCCGGCGGACACGCCGACCGTCAACCCGCACCCCAACGGTGAAGCCGTTCCCGCGACGCACAAGGAGGTGTCGGCGGCATGACGGCAAACGGGAGCGGATTCGACATGAAGATGGTCGTCGCGATCATCCGTCACGAGCGACTGCAGGAGGTCCAGGACGTTCTGGACGAGTGCGGCGTGTCGGGCGTGACGGTCACAGAGGTCAAAGGATGCGGCGCCCAACGAGGCTACACGGAGAAGTATCGCGGAGCCTCCGTGCACATCTCGCTTCGGCCGCGCCTGAAGGTCGAGGCGGTCATGAAGGCGGAGATCGTCACGACGGTGGTCGACAAGCTGGCCGTGGCCGGGCGGACCGGGAACGGTGAGGTGGGCGACGGCAAGATCTTCGTCATCGGAGTCGAGGACGCCGTGAGGATCCGCACAGGCGAGCACGGTGCTGAAACTGTCCAACACGCCGAGCGCGCCATGTGGGGGCATTAGAAAAAGTAGAGCAGGCCCGTCGCGAAGCGACCGGCCGATGAGAGGGAACCATCTGGGTTCCCTCTCATAAGTCCGGGGCGACTTACTTGTTGGCTGTGGTTACGTTCGTGCTCTTTTCGATCCAGGTCCGGATCGGGGCAGCTGCGCCGGGGTAGCCGACGAGGCGGTCCACCATTTTGCCGTCCCTGAACAGTCCGAGCGTGGGGATGCCCATCACGCCGTAGCGGATGGCGATCTCCTGGTTGGCGTCGACGTCCAGCTTGCCGATCTTGACCTTGCCGGCAAACTCGCCCGCCAGCTGCTCCACCACGGGCCCCATCATGTGGCAGGGGTGGCACCAGTCGGCGTAAAAGTCGACCACCACCGGCTCCGTCGCGTGCAGCACGTCGGCCTCGAACGTCGGGCCGTCGAAGTGCTGAAGATTTTTCATATCAAATACAAAGCCGCCGGCTTGATCTCTATTCCGCAGGCATAATCGGCTCGTGGCCGTGATCGAAGCCCAGCCGCCCGCGCCTGCCTGGGAGCAAGCAATGCGCCAGTTCGGCGCCCGCCTTTTCGAGGCCGGGCCGGGCCTGGTGACCTGGGTCCTGCTGCTTGCCCCGGCGTGGATCCCGATCATCTTCCATTCGTCTGGAGCGCTTTTCGTCGCGGTGGTGGTGCTGATCTTCGACACGTACTGGGTCGTCCGCGCGGTCAGCGTCGTGACCGGCGTCTACAGCACGATGCTGAGGATGCGTCGCGACATGAAAAAGGATTGGCTCGCGATGTGTCGCCAGCAACCGCCGGCGGGCGGTGTCGACCCACTCCAGTACCTCCACCTGAGCGTGGTCCCGACCTACACCGAGCCCTACCACGTGCTCGAGAGAACGGTGCAGGCGATCGTGGACGCCAACTACCCCGACGAGCTGAAGCTCGTCGGCATCATCACCCGCGAAACGGACAAGCCCGGCTGGGAGAACGTGGCCCGGCTCAAAGAGAAGTTTGGCCACCGGCTCCGCGGCTTCTATCACATCAAGGACCCGCTCGAGCCGGGCATCGTGGTCGGCAAGTCGGCGGCCATGAACTGGGGCGGGCGGTGGATGGTGCGCGTCCTGACCGAGGAGGGCTATGACCTCAGCAAGGTCCTGATCACCGACCTCGACTCGGACTACCGCGTCCACCCTCAGTACTTCGGCTGGATCAGCTGGCATCATGCGCGTGACCCTCTGCGCGACTACCGGATCTGGCAGCCCGTGCCGCTGTTTCACAACAACATCTGGCAGGTTCCTCTCGCGGTGCGGATCATGTCCGCCAGCACGTCGCAGTGGCAGATGTTCCTCCACTCCCAGCCTCACCGTCTCGTCGCCTTCTCGAGCTACACGTGCAGCCTCGACTTCGTGCACAAGGTCGGCTACTGGGACAAGGACGTCATCCCGGAGGACTCGCGCTTCTACTGGAAGGCGTTCTTCACTTTCGGCAAGCGCTTCGCGGTCAAGTCGGTGTGGCTGCCGATTTACGGCGACTCGCCGCAGGCGCGCGACTACGCTGCGACCCACGTCAGCCAGTACAACCAGATCAAGCGGTGGGCCTGGGGTATCACCGACGTCCCTTATGTGCTGGCCCGGTTCTTCAGCCATCCCGAGATCCCGCTGTGGCTGCGAACAAGGCGCTTCCTGAATCTTTTCCTCAATCACCTCAACTGGATCTTTCTGCCCGTGCTGCTGCTCTTCGGCGCGTCGGTGCCGATCTGGGTCAGCACCGACTTCTCGCTGACGGACCTCGGACAGACCCTGTGGGGAATCTCCGGCGTCCTGCTGGGCGTCACCCTTTCCACGGTGCTCTTCTTTCTCTACTTCGAGATCCGGATGCTCCCGCCGAAGCCGGCCGAGTGGCCTCTGTGGAAGAAGAGCGGGATCTACCTCGAATACTTCCTCTACCCGATGGTGGGTCTTGTCCTCAGCGTGCTTCCGGCGCTCGAGGCCCACACGCGATTACTGTTGGGACGGTACCTCGAATACCGCGTTACAGAGAAGGTATGAGCCGGCATGGATGAAGCAGGGGCACGGGAGATCGGCGAAGCCTTCCAGAAGCTCTTTCACGAGCTGCACGAGAAATT
>VBGV01000172.1 GCA_005880755.1 Chloroflexota bacterium | reverse complement strand
ACCGCCCAGCGCGACCGAGGCCATCCCTGCCGCGACCGCCGCGCCGCTGCCGCCGCTCGAGCCGCCCGGCGTGATGCCCTCCCGCCATGGATTCTGGGTCGGAGGAAACATCGTGTTCGTCGTCCCGATCGAGGCAGCGAGCTCAGGCAGGTTTGTCTTGCCCAGGATCGCCATCCCAGAGGATCGGGCGCGCGCGACCGGTATGGCGTCCACTTCGGCGATTCGATCGCGCCACGACGGAGTGCCATACGTGTAAGGCATGCCCGCCACGGGCTGGCTGTCCTTGACGGCCAGCGTCACGCCTGACGTCGTCCGCGCCTTCCGGTCGACGTGGATGTACGCGTGGATGCGCGAATCGAAGCGGTCGATCGCGTCGAGATGCGCGTCGACCACCTCCTGAGGCTTGAGGTCTCCCGCGCGCACCCGCTGCACGGCGTCTGCGGCCGAGAGCCATCGCGCTGATGCTTCGATCACAGCTCGTCAACCACCGACTGAATGATCTTCTCGAACAGGCCGGCGGCGGTGGTGACCCCGAAGCCGACCACGCCCCGGAGGTCGAAGGTTTCATCTGCCGAGTCGGAGATCACCCGTAGCGCAGACCACGGCAAGCCGTTCAGATGCGCAACCTGTCCCACCGCGGCGGTCTCCATGTCGATGCATGCGGCATCCGGAAAATCGCGCAGGAGTGCTTCGCGTACGGAGCGCGAGGTGACGAGCTGATCGCCGGTGACAACCAAACCCGACCGCGCGTCCTTGGACTCGAATCCCGCGGCACGCAGCAGCTTCTCCGCCACGGCTCGATCGGCGGCGATGATCGAAAGTCCAAGTCCAGGGATGACGCCCTTCTTGTCAGTCAGCGGCCTGGCGTCTACATCGTGCTGGGCCGCGCCCGACGCGACGATGACCTGGCCTGCGCGGACTCCGTCTTCGACGCCGCCGGCGAGCCCGATTGCGATCACGCACCGAGGCTTGAGCACGTCGCACGCGTACTGGGCCGCCATCGCCGCGGCGACCTTGCCCACTCCCGCAACCATGACCACCAGGCCTCCGCTTTCCCAGACCGAGAGCCGCGGGCCAACGCTCTCCGCCCGCGGCATCCTGTTCACCAGCACATGGGCTTCCTGCTCGAGCGCGGCAATCACCGCGACCGGACGGGAGTTAGGCCGCGACATCGCACGCAGATGGTAGACAACGCGGCCAACGGGCGCGGCGCGACCTGCGCTCGAGCAGTCACGCTAAGGGGGTGGGGGAGCGGCACGATGCCGTGGTCGTCGGCTCCGGGCCCAACGGTCTTGCCGCCGCCATCACCCTGGCCGAGGAGGGCAGATCGGTCCTCGTGCTGGAGGGGGCGGCGAGGCCGGGCGGGGGTCTGAGGACCGAGGAGCTGCTGGAGCCGGGATTCCGCCACGACGTCTGCTCGACGATCATGGCCCTGCCGCCGCTGGTCTCGTTTTTCGGTCCGCTGGGCCTGGAGCTGGTCACGCCTCCTGCGCCACTGGCGCACCCCTTCGATGACGGCACCGCCGTCATCGTCGAGCGTTCGGTGGCCGAGACCGCGGCCCGCCTCGGTCGTGACGAGGCCGCCTACCGGGCCTTGCTGGAGCCGCTCGTCAGCCATGCGCCGGCGCTTCTCGACATGGTCCTGCGGCCTCCCCGGCCGCCCGGCCACCCGGTGCTGCTGGCCCGGTTCGGGCTGCCCGGCCTTTTGCCGGCGCAGCTCCTGGCCCGCGTGTCCTTCAGGGAACGCGAAGCGCGCGCCCTCCTGGCGGGCGCCGCGGCGCACAGCCTCCTCCGCCTGAGCGAGGCCGGCACCGGCGCCGTGGCGCTTCTCATGCTCGCCTCGGCCCACGCCGGCGGGTGGCCGCTTGCGCGCGGCGGATCGGCCTCCGTCGCCCGCGCAATGGTCCGCCGGCTGGAGGAGCTCGGGGGTGAGGTGAGGTGCAACCATCACGTGGCTTCGGTCGACGACCTGCCCCCGCACCGCGCGGTGCTCCTCGACCTCGTCCCGAAGGAAGTGCTGCAGGTCGCGAGGCGGCGTTTCACGCCTCGCTATCGCGACCAGCTGGCAGCATTCCGCCACGGGCCCGGCGTGTTCAAGCTGGACTGGACGCTGGACGCACCGATTCCGTGGCGATCCGCGGATTGCGCGCGGGCTGCAACCGTGCACCTCGGCGGCACGATGGAGGAGATCGTGCTGTCCGAGCGAGAGGTCGCGCAGGGCAGACATCCCGCGCGTCCATTTGTGCTTCTCACCCAGCCGACGCTTTTCGACCGCACCCGAGCGCCCGACGGCAGGGAGGTGGCGTGGGCGTACTGCCACGTGCCCAACGGCTCGGATGTCGTGATGACGGACGCGATCGAGGACCAGGTCGAGCGATTCGCCCCGGGCTTTCGTGACGTCATCCGTAAGCGCAGCGCATGGACCGCACGCCGAGTCGAGTCGGAGGAGCCCAACTGCGTCGGCGGCGACGTGATGGGCGGCCGCATGGACCTTCGCGGATTGATTGCGCGGCCCGTCGTCAGCCTCGATCCCTACGCGACGCCAGACCCCGAGATCTTCATCTGCTCCGCCGCGACTCCGCCGGGTGGAGGCGTCCACGGAATGTGCGGCGTGAATGCGGCCCACGCCGCCTTGCGATCCCGGCTGCGCTGACATGGATTGGCTCCAGGCGCCCGATTGCTGGCTGACGAGACTTGTCATCGAGCGAGCGCTGGGCGTCATCTACTTCGTCGCGTTCCTGGTCGCTGTCAACCAGTTCCGGCCGCTGCTCGGCGAAAAGGGATTGCTGCCGGTGCCGCTGTTCCTGAGCCGGGTGTCGTTTCTCCAGGCCCCGAGCCTCTTCCACCTCCGCTACTCGGACCGGTTGCTGCTGGGCGTGGCGTGGAGCGGCGTCGTGCTCAGCCTCGCCGTGGTGGCCGGCGTTTCCGATGTGGCGCCGGCGTGGCTCGCGATCCTCATCTGGTTCGCCCTCTGGGTCCTGTATCAGTCGATCGTCAACGTGGGCCAGATCTTTTACGCGTTCGGCTGGGAGACGCTCCTCCTCGAAGCCGGGTTCCTGGCCATCTTCCTCGGCGCCGGGCCGACGGTCCCTGCGTGGCCGCTCATCCTTCTGTTTCGCTGGCTCGTGTTCCGCGTCGAGTTCGGCGCCGGGATGATCAAGCTGCGCGGCGATCGCTGCTGGCGCGACCTGACCTGCCTCTACTACCACCACGAGACCCAGCCGATGCCCAATCCGCTCAGCTGGTTTTTTCATCACCTGCCCAAACCCCTGCATCGGGTCGAGGTCCTGGGCAACTTCTTCGCGCAGCTGGTGGTGCCGTTCTTCCTGTTCGCACCGCAGCCGGTGGCGTCGTTCGCCGGCGCGGTGCTGGTGTTGACACAAGCGTGGCTCGTGTTGAGCGGAAATTTTTCGTGGCTCAACTTCCTGACCATGACGCTGGCGTTCTCGGCCTTCGACGACCGCGCGCTTTCGCTGTTCCTGACAGTTCATGTGCCACATCTCGAGCCGCTGCCGATCTGGTGGCAGTGGCTCGTTATCGCGGTCACCTTGCTTGTCGTGGTGCTGAGCTACCGGCCGGTGTTGAACCTCATCTCACCGAACCAGCTCATGAACTTCAGCTTCGACCCTTTCCACCTCGTCAACACTTACGGCGCGTTCGGTTCGGTGACGAAGGAGCGATACGAGATCGTCGTCGAAGGCACAGCCAGCTCAGAGCCGGCCGAGGTGGAGTGGAAGGCCTATG